>JBOHBY010000411.1:0-2481 GCA_050698635.1 Spirillospora sp. | reverse complement strand
GGCCAGGACGGCGACCGCCAGCAGCGCCGCGCCGAGTGCGGCGAGCCGTCGAACCGACACCCCGGGCCTCCCGACGCTAGACGACCGATCGCCGTCCCATCCTGGCCGGACGAGATCGCACCCGCGTCTCGGTCCGGTGTCGGTGCGGATCCCCTCACGACGTGGTCATCAGGCGCTGATCAGTGAGCTCGCGTCCGGCCTCGGGGGACAGGCCGTCCGGCGGCGCTGGCGCCCTGACCGAAACCCATAAAAAGCTCCTGCCGGAATTCGGTTTTCGCGACGGAGTTGTCCCTCCGCGATCTTCATGCGCCATACTCGGCACTTGTCCGCAGACAAATCGCCGTGTAAGGGGCATTGGTGGGAGACGAGGAATTCGCGCCGTACGACTTCGACGTGGACACTCCCAACGCCGCCCGGATGTACGACTACTACCTGGGCGGCAAGGACAACTACCCGGCGGACCGGGAAGCCGCGGAGAAGATCATGGCGCTGGGGCCCAGCCGGGACATCTGCGTCGCCAACCGGCGGTTCCTCGGTCGTGCCGTCAAGGTCGCAGCCCAGGACGGCATCAGGCAGTTCCTCGACCTCGGCACCGGGCTGCCGACCCAGGAGAACGTGCACGAGGTCGCCCAGCGGGAGGCGCCCGGCGCGCGCGTCGTCTACGTCGACTACGACCCCGTCGTGCTGGCCCACGCCCGCGCGCTGAAGGCCATCGACGCCACCACGACCGTCGTCCAGGAGGACATCCGCAACCCGCGGGAGATCCTCGCGCACCCCGAGGTGCTCGACCTGATCGACTTCTCCGAGCCGGTCGCGGTGCTGTTCATCGCCGTCCTGCACTGCCTCACCGACGACGAGGACCCGTGGGGCGTCGTCCGGACCTTCGCCGAGCGGATGGTCCCGGGCAGCCACCTGATCGTGACGCACCTGACCGACGACGCCCACCCGGAGGTGGGCGCGGCGGCCAGAGAGGTCTACGACGACGCCACCGCCCCGCTGATCCACCGCGGCCACGCCGCGATCTCCAGGTTCTTCGACGGGTTCGAGGTGCTGGACCCCGGTGTCACGGTGGTCAACGAATGGCGGCCCGACGGCGACCTCGACCGGGAACGTCCCGGCGGTGAATGGTTCTACGTGGGAGTGGGGCGGAAGTCGTGAACCGACCGCGTGGCAAGAGGCTGGGCGGAAGGCTGGGCGTCGTCGCCGCGGCGGGCCTGCTCCTCCTGGCGGCGTGCAGCGACCCGGACGACGACGGCTCCGGCTCGTCCGGCGACGCCAAGAGCATCGCGTTCTTCGGATTCGCGAAGGCCAACTCGTTCTCCCAGGCCACGTTCGAGGGCGTGAAGGAGCAGGCCGCCAAGTCGGGCGGGAAGGCGGAGTTCTTCGACTCGAACTTCGACGCGCAGGCGCAGACCCGCCAACTCCAGGACGCGATCACGTCCAAGCGCTTCGGCGTGTTCGTCCTCCAGGCCAACGACGGCACCGCCGTGGTGCCCGCCGTGCGGCAGGCCGTCCGGAGCGGCATCGCGGTCGTCGTCCAGTTCACGCCCGTCGGGACGCGCTACGACACCGCGCAGCCGCAGGTGGAGGGCACGATCTCGCTGGTGGACGTCCCGGTGCAGAACGGCAAGCAGCTCGGCGTCCTCGGCATCGGCGCGTGCCAGGCCGGCAAGGCCAAGCCCTGCGAGGTCGCCTACCTGGAGGGCCTGAAGACGCTGCCGCTCGACAACGCGCGCACGAACGCGGTCGTCGGCGCCCTGAAGAGCAGCAAGGACGTCAAGGTCGTCGCGCAGATCGAGGGCGGCTACACCCGCGACTCCGGCCGCAAGGCGATGCAGGACCTTCTGCAAGCCCACCCCGGTGTCGACGTCGTCATCGGGTCGTCGCAGGCGCTCTTCGGCGCCGAGGGCGTGGCGAAGGGCAAGGACATCCTCTACGTCGGCAACGGCGCGTCCCGGCAGGCGGTGACCGCCGTCCGCGAGGGCCGCTGGTTCGGCATCCCGTACCTGCCGGTCAGGACGGCCGGGGCGAAGGCCGCCGAGCTCGGGCTGGCGAAGGCGGCCGGCAAGGACGTCCCGGTGTCGACCGAGATCTCCTCCCTCGGGCCGAACGGCGGGACGCTCACCAAGGACCTGATCGTCTCGTCCGGGATCACCGGCGAGTACGACGAGTAGCGGCGTGGACGTCGCGCTCGAAGGGATCCGCAAGAGCTACGGCGGGATCACCGTCCTGCGCGACGTCTCAATGACCCTGCGCGGCGGGCGCGTGCACGGCCTCGTCGGCGAGAACGGCGCGGGGAAGAGCACGCTGGCCCGCGTCCTGTGCGGCGCGGTCCCGGCCGACTCCGGGCGCGTCGTGGTCGACGGCGAGCCCGTCGGCATCCGGACACCGCGCGACGCGCTGCGGCACGGGCTCGCGATCGTCACGCAGGAAGGCGCGATCGTCCCCGGCCTGAGCGTCGCCGACAACGTGTTCCTGGGC
>JBOHBY010000410.1:0-1966 GCA_050698635.1 Spirillospora sp. | reverse complement strand
GCTGGCTGGAGGGGCAGGCCCGGCTCGCGCACGAGACGCGCGGCAGCTACCGCGTCCTCGACGTCGGCTGCGGCGGCATGCCGTACCGGCCGTTCTTCGCGCCCTACGCCTCGGAGTACGTCGGCGTCGACATCGTCGACGGACCGGACGTGCTCGTCGGCCCGGTGGAGAGTCTCCCGGTGCCGGACGCGAGCTTCGACGTCGTCCTCTGCAACCAGGTGCTCGAGCACTGCGACGACCCGCCCTCGGCGGTGCGAGAGCTCGCGCGCGTGGTCGCTCCCGGCGGCCGGGTGCTCGCGTCGACCCACGGCGTGCAGGTCTACCACCCGTCGCCCCAGGACCTGTGGCGCTGGACGCACGCAGGGCTCGAGCGCCTCTTCGCGGCGAACGGCGGCTGGCACGAGCTCCGAGTAGAGCCGGGTGCGGGCACGGCCGCAACCGTGGGCATGCTGGTCGCGATCTACGTCGAGCTGCTGACCAAGCGCACGCCGCTCGCTCCGCTCGGCCGGGCGGCGATCGGCGGCCTCAACGCAGTGGCGGAGGCTCTCGACGCGCGGGCGGGACGGCTGCGCGACCCCACCGTGCCGGGGACGGTCTTCGCCAACTTCCATGTGACCGCGGTGGCGCCTCCGGGGCGCTAGCGGACGCGCTGGAAGGCAACCCACGAGGGCTTCTTCCGGCCGGTTCCGGTCATCAGCCCGGACTGCCAGCCGTTCGCGTTCGTGTCGTCCTTGAGCAGGAACCACAGCATCATGTCGATGCGCGGGTGCTTGCGGGCGATCGCGAACGCCTGCCTGAGGTAGAGCGCCTGCTTGGCGAAGGAGACGCCGAAGAGCCGGTCGGGCGGGTTGGTCTGGTAGCCGTACTCCGTGATCCAGATCGGCTTGCGCCCGTAGAGCCGGGTCACCTCGGCGATCAGGACGTTGATGTTCCCGAGGGTGACGGCAGTCGAAGCGGTCGGCCGGGTCGCGGGGGTCTCGCTCGGCCGCCCGTAGTAGGGGTGGTGCGCGTACGCGTCGAAGCCGCGCGCGCCGGCCCGTTTCATCGCGCGCACGAAGGCGAGCGGAGACACCGACGGTCGGCTGGAGGCGGGCCGGTTGTTGCCGCGCGGGCCGGTGACGCCGCAGGCGACCTTCTGCGACCGGATCCGGGTGGCGTTCACGCCCCGGACGACCGCGTTGCAGATCTTCGCGTACTGGCGGGCGCTCCACATGACGTACTTGCCGCGCACGCGCCGGTACTGGGGAGCCAGGTAGATCGGGTTGTTCGGCTCGTTCCAGGCGAGCCAGTGGTCGACCCTGGGCAGGCCGCGGCCGTCCTCGGCGAGCCAGCGGCCGCTGTAGCGGCGGGCGGCGGCGTAGGCGAACAGGCGGAGGTCGCGCTCGTTGCGCGGGGCGACCCTCAGCCCCTGCCGGCCGTTGGCCCAGCGCGGCGTGCCCCAGATCGAGAGGACGACCTTCATCCCGTACTGCTGGGCGTAGTTGACCGTGCGGTCGTAGAGCGCCCAGTTGTAGGCCGGGTCCTCCGGGTTCCCCGGGTTGGCGGGCCGCCGCCTCGCGACGCCGTACCTCCCGCCCCAGTAGAGGTTGACCCGCAGGGCGCCCGTCCGGAGCTGCTTCAGCAGCGGGAACGTCCGGTCGGGATCGCCGTAGAGCGTGTTCGCCTCGTCGAAGAGGCCCTTGATCAGGCGCGGGGACGGCGAGGCGCTCGCCGCGAAGACGGCGCAGGCGACCGCGGCCACGGCCAGCACGGCGGCGAGGCGGGAGGGCATCGGAGCACGATCCTAGCCGCCGGGTCGGACCGTCGGCGGCTCGCTAACGAAAGCCTTACCGAAAGATCTCGTACGTCCCGCGGACGCGCCGGAGCAGCATCCGCGCCGGCCGGGGCACCAGCCGGCGCAGCGTCCAGCCGCGGGGGTTCTCGGTGAAGACGCGGAACGCCTTCGCGATCCGGGGGTCGGGCACCG
>JBOHBY010000409.1:0-3046 GCA_050698635.1 Spirillospora sp. | reverse complement strand
CGGTGCGTGCGGATCCGGTGCGTGCGGACGCGGTGCACGTCGACTCCCGCCTGGGCGCGGTGACGTTCCGCGCCGTCCCGCGCTTCGCCGACCCGAGCGCCCGGATCGCGCCCGGCTCGCTCCTCGCGCCCATGCCCGGGACCGTCGTCCGTGTCGAGACCGAGCCCGGCGCGGACGTCGCCGGAGGCCAGACCCTCGTCGTCCTGGAGGCGATGAAGATGGAGCACCGCATCGCCGCCCCGTCCGCCGGGACGGTCGCGGAACTGAACGTCCGGGCGGGGCAGCAGGTCGAGTCCGGCGCCGTCCTCGCCGTCCTCGCCGTCATGGAAACGGACATGGAAAGGAGCGGGGAATGAGCTTCGTCGAGACCGAGGAGCGGCTGGCGCTGCGCGCCGCCGTCGCCGACCTGGGCGCCAAGTACGGCCCGTCGTACTACATCGGGAAGGCCAAGGCCGGGGAGAAGACCGACGAGCTGTGGGACGAGGCCGGACGCCTCGGCTACCTCGGCGTGAACGTCCCCGAGGAGTACGGCGGCGGAGGCGGCGGCATCGGCGACCTCGCCGTCGTGTGCGAGGAGCTCGCGGCGGCGGGCTGCCCGCTGCTGCTCATGGTCGTGTCCCCGGCGATCTGCGCGACGATCATCGCCCGCTCGGGCACCGCCGACCAGAAGAAGCAGTGGCTGCCGAGGTTCGCGGACGGCTCCGTCACCATGGCGTTCGCGATCACCGAGCCCGACGCCGGGTCCAACTCCCACCGCATCACCACCACCGCGCGCCGGGACGGCGGGGGCTGGGTGCTGAACGGGCAGAAGACGTTCATCTCCGGCGTCGACCAGGCGGACGCGGTCCTGTTCGTCGCCCGCACGCACGACCAGAAGGGCAACCTGCGGCCGTCGCTGTTCATCGTCCCGACGGACGCGCCCGGCTTCACCCGGACACCGATCGACATGGAGATCGTGTCGCCGGAGAAGCAGTTCGTCTGCCACCTCGACGACGTCCGGCTGCCCTATGACGCGCTCGTCGGCGACGAGGACGGCGGCCTGCTGCAACTGTTCGCCGGGCTCAACCCCGAGCGGATCATGGCGGCCGCGATGGGCGCCGGGATCGGCCGCCTCGCCCTCGGCAAGGCCGTCACCTACGCCAACGAGCGGCAGGTCTTCAGGACGCCGATCGGCGCGCACCAGGGCCTCGCGCACCCGCTCGCCACCGCCAAGATCGAGCTGGAGCTGGCGCGGCTGATGGCGCAGAAGGCCGCCTGGCTCTACGACGAGGGCGACGACGCGGGTGCGGGGGAGGCCGCGAACATGGCCAAGTACGCCACCGCCGAGGCCGCGATCCACTGCGTCGACCAGGCGATCCAGACGCACGGCGGCAACGGCCTCACCACCGAGTACGGGGTCGGGATGCTCGCGGGCGTCGTCCGGCTGATGCGCATCGCGCCGGTGAGCCGCGAGATGATCCTCAACTTCGTCGCGCAGCATTCACTGGGCCTGCCCAAGTCGTACTGACGCACCGGTGGCGGGGGAGCGCCGCGCGTCCTAGACTCCAGGCGATCTTGTGCTCCCGGAGAGTGAGAACGCCGAAACGTTAGGGGCGCCACGTGTACGGTCCTCCGCCCGGCCCTCCTCCGCAGTTACCGCCCCCACCCCCACCCCCACCTCCGCCCCCACCTCCGCCGGGATCCGGGACGAGCGGAGCCGCGGCGGTGGGGTCGCCCGGCCGCCGCTTCGCCGCCTGGGGCATCGACACCGGCCTCCTCGCCGGCGCCGCCGTGCTCCTCAGCGTCATGACCTGGGGACGGCTGAACGGCATCCTCCAGGACGGGCTGTGGGGCCAGGTGTGGAGCGCGGTGTGGGGGCTGCTGCTGTCGGGCGGCGACGTCCAGGGCGCCGCCGAGGACTTCGGCCTCAGCATCTGGCGGACGGTCGTCAGCGACATCCAGCAGGCGCTGCTCCTGCTCGTGCTGATCGAGTTCCTGCACCAGTTCGCCGGGCAGGCGTTCGCCGGACGCACCGCCGGTAAGGCCGTCCTCGATCTGCGCGTGGAGAACGCGAGGACCGCCAAGTCCGTCGCCCTGCGCCGCGCCCTGACGACGACGGCGGGCGGCACCGGCCTGTACTGCCTGGCCTGGATCCTCCTCCTGCACGGCGTGTTCTTCCTGGCCCTGCTGACCTGGACGCTCGCCGTCGGTGTCCTGGTCGCCAACAGCGTTCCCGTCCTGTTCGGCGGACGGCGCCGCACCCTCGCCGACGTGGTGGCGGGCACGGTGGTCGTCCCGGCGAGCGGGTACCGGCGTGCCGCCGAGTACGCGGCGCACGGTGCCGGACGGGCCTGGGCCGGTACCCGGTCGACGGGTCAGGCCGCTGGGCATGCCGTCCGCGACCAGGCCGCCCGCCTGAACGCCGAGGACCGCGTCCGGCGGGCCATGGAGTCCGACCGCGCCCGGCAGGCGCAGCAGCGCGCCCAGGAAGGCGCCCGCCAGGCGCAGGAACTCGGCCGCCGGTCAGCCGCCAAGATGCGCGACGCGGCGCAGAGCGAACGGGCCCAGCAACTCCAGGACAAAGGCAAACGCCTGGGCGGACGGCTCAAGAACGCCTACACCGACCGCCGCGCGCCCCGCCAGGAATCCCCGGCGCCGCCGACCACGCCTCCGCCCATGCCGCCACCGGCCATCCCGCCGCCCGCGCCGCACTACGACCCTTACACCCAGCCCGACCAGCACGCACAGCACCAGCACGCACAGCCCGAGCCGTCCACGCGGCCCGATCAGTACGGGAACGGCTGAGGCGGGACGTCGCTCACGCCGACAGGCGCATCCGGCGGGTCGCCATCCGCTCGATGCGCTCCTCGTCGATCTCGTGGCCGAGGCCCGGCTGGGTGAGCGGGACGCCGACCACGCCGCCGGACGAGCGGACGGGCGGCGTCACGAACACCGGGCCGCCCGCCGGGTCGGACACGTCGCTCGGCAGCGTGCAGCCCGGCAGCGACGCGAGCGCGACGGCCGCGGCCTGGCCGATGCCGAACGCGCCGGATCCGCTGCACCACAC
>JBOHBY010000408.1:0-2889 GCA_050698635.1 Spirillospora sp. | reverse complement strand
CGGCCGAGCTGGCCAAGGTGCGTGAGCAGGGCTTCGCCGTCGTGGACGGCGAGCGCGAGGAGGGCGTGCGCTCGGCCGCGGCGCCCGTGCGCGACGGGACGGGCGCCGTGATCGCCGCCATCAACGTGTCGGCCAACGCGGGCCGGGTCTCGGTCACCGAGCTGCACGAGCGGTTCGTCCCGCTGGTCGTGCAGGCCGCCGACGCCATCTCCCGCGACATCGACTTCGTCCCCTCGGCCTGACAGCCGTCCTGCCCGCCGGGCCGCTGCGTTGGCCCTCTGCGTTGGCCCTCTGCCTGAGCGCCGGGCGGCGGCGCATCCGGGACCTGCCGAAGTCTTGACCTGCGTTGGCGTGTCGGTCACACTCGCTCTCTAACCGGCGTACATCTGTGCGACAGACGAACAGAGGTGAGTGCTGTTATGCCCAGTGCCACGTCCGCCCTGCGGGCCGCCTTCACCACCAAGCTCTGGCTGACGGTGCTGGTCGCACTCGCGCTCGGCGCCCTGCTCGGGCTCGTCGCGCCGGACACCGGGGCGTCCATGCAGCCGCTCGGCGACGGCTTCATCTCGCTGATCCGCATGCTCGTCGGCCCGGTGATCTTCTGCACCATCGTGACCGGGATCGCCTCCGCCGGCGCGCTGGCCGGAATGGGCCGCGTCGGCGTCAAGGCGCTCGTCTACTTCGAGGTCATCACCACCATCGCGCTGGTCATGGGCCTGGTCGTGATGGACGTGCTGCGCCCCGGCGACGGCGTGCACGCCGACCCGGACGCCATCAAGCTCACCGGCAAGGCGGCCGGGTACGCCGCCGAGGGCGAGAACCAGCACTGGTACGACTTCCTGGTCAACATCATCCCGGAGAGCGTCGTCAGTGCCTTCGTGGACGGGAACGTCCTGCAGATCCTGCTCGTGTCCGTGCTGTTCGCCATCGCCCTGAAGATGATGGGCGAGCGGGCCGTCCCGATCGCGCGCGGCGTGGAGCGGGTCGGCGAGGCCGTCTTCGGCATCGTCAAGCTGATCATGTACCTGGCGCCGGTCGGCGCGTTCGGCGCGATGGCCTACACCACGGGCAAGTTCGGCACCAAGACGCTGACCAGCCTCGGGACGTTCGTCGGGCTGTTCTGGGCGACGGGCCTCGTGTTCTGCCTCATCGTCCTCGGCGTGGTCGCGCGGCTGTGCGGCATCCGCATCATCCCGCTGTACCGCTTCTTCAAGGACGAGCTGCTGATCACCCTCGGCACCGCCAACTACGAGGCGGTCATGCCGCAGCTGATCGAGAAGCTGGAGCGGCTCGGCTGCCCGAAGCCCATCGTCGGGCTGGTCGTCCCGTCCGGATACGCCTTCAACTCCGACGGCGTCTGCCTCTACATGGGATTCGCCGGCCTCTACATCGCGCAGGCCTTCGACATCAGCATGTCGCTCTGGCAGCAGCTCGGCCTGCTCGCCGTCTTCCTGATCACGTCCAAGGGCGGGGCGGGCATCGCGGGCGCGGGGTTCGTCCTGCTCGCCGCCAGCCTCTCCACGACCGGCGTCATCCCCATCGCCGGGATCATGCTCATCTTCGGCGTCGACCGGTTCCTGTCCATGGGGCGCGGCCTGGTGAGCCTGTGCGGGCAGACGCTGGCGAGCATCGTCGTCAGCAAATGGGAGGGCGTCTTCGACAGCGACAGGGCCAGGCTGGTCCTCGCCGGCGGCACCCCCGCCGACGACTCCGCCCCCACCGACCCGGTCCCGGCCCCCGCCGCGTGAGGCGCGGGCCCGGCCTGGCAGGACGACGGCCGGGGCCTGCTGAGAACGGTGAGATGGCAGAGACGGCAGGACGGTGAACAGGCTCCGAAAAACCTGGATTTCAATGGCGAATGATGCCAAATCGAGTTGATCAGTTCGTTGGCTTGGAGGAATGGTGGCCCGGGTATAAGCGCCGCGACACAATTCGATACCTTGCCCCGGAGCCCAGATGCGCCTCTCTCGCCCCTTATTGGTCGCTTTCGGTGCGGTGACGTTCACCGCCGGTTCACTCATGATCCCCGGGACCGCCTCGGCGGCCGCGACGAACTATGTCGCGCTCGGTGACTCCTACTCCTCAGGCGTCGGCGCCGGGAGCTACGACTCCGCCAGCGGAGCGTGCAAGCGCAGCGCCAACGCCTACGCGAAACTGTGGGCCGCCGCGCACAAGCCCGCGTCGTTCAAGTTCGTCGCCTGCTCCGGCGCGACGACCACGGACGTCGCCTCCGGCCAGCTCGGCTCGCTCAGCGCGTCCACGACACTCGTCAGCATCTCGGTCGGCGGCAACGACGCCGGGTTCGCCAACGTCATGCAGACGTGCGTGCTCAACTCGGACTCGACCTGCAAGAGCAGGGTCGCGCAGGCCGAGACCTACATGAACAACACGCTGCCCGGACGCCTCGACTCGCTCTACTCCAAGATCGACGCCAAGGCGCCGTCCGCCCGCGTGGTGGTCCTCGGCTACCCGCGCCTCTACAAGATCACCAGTATCTGCGCGGGGTTGAGCAACACCAAGCGCACCGCGCTCAACCACGCCGCCGACACCCTCGCCGGCGTCACCGCCAAGGCCGTGAGCCGCGCCGGGTTCACCTGGTCGGACGTCCGGGACGAGTTCGCGGGGCACGAGCTGTGCTCCGGCGACGACTGGCTCAACTCGGTCACGCTCCCGCTCGACGACTCCTACCACCCGACCGCGCTCGGCCACCGCTCCGGCTACCTGCCCGCCCTGACGGGCTCCGCCCTGACCGCGGCGAAGCAGGACGCCTGACCGGGACCCCACCGGGCCTGTTCACCTGCGCAACGTACGGCAGGTGAGCAGGCCCACCGGGACCGGCGCCCAGAACGTCACCGCCCGGAACAGCAGCACGGCGTGCAGCGCCGGGCC
>JBOHBY010000407.1:0-3240 GCA_050698635.1 Spirillospora sp. | reverse complement strand
GGGCGCGGCCGGCGGGGCGTCCGCGGGTCACGCGCCGTCCGCACAGCGCGCGGCCCCGGGTGCCGTCCTGGGTCAGGTCCGAGTGCGCCCGCCGATTCCCGGACGACCCGCGCCGCAGGACCGCCTGTGTCGCCGCGCTCACCTCCCGGTTCGGCCGATGATCCCTCAGGGGGCGCCGATGACCTTGCCCGGGTTGAAGATGCCCGCCGGGTCGAGCGCGTCCTTGACCGCGTGGTGCATGGCGATGACGGCCGGGGACACCTCGTCGCGCAGGCCGCGGCGCTTCAGCAACCCGACGCCGTGCTCGCCGGTCACGGTGCCGCCGAGCGCGATCGCGGCGGCGATGATCTCGTCGAAGGCGCGCTGGGCGCGGACGCGGGCGGCGTCGTCGCCCGGCGGGGTGATGATCAGCGGGTGCAGGTTCCCGTCGCCAGCGTGCGCGACGTTGGCGATGTGGACGTCGTTGCGCGCCGCGGTCGCCTCGACGCGGGTCAGCATCTCCGGGAGCAGGCCGCGCGGGACGCACACGTCCTCGGTCAGGAGGGTGCCGAGACGTTCGAGGGCCTGGTGGCTGAGCTTGCGGGCGGAGAACAGCGCGTCGGCTTCCGCCTCGTCCGACGAGCGGGTGCTCCAGGTCGCGCCCGCCTCCTCGAACAGCCGGACCATCGCGTCGGCCTCCGCGTCCCCGGCCTCGCCCGGCACGTCGGTGCGGGCCAGGAGCAGGACGTTCGCGTCCGCCGACAGGCCCATGTTCCGCCACGCGTCGACGGCCTCCAGGACGTGCCGGTCCATCAACTCCAGCGCGCTCGGGACGATCCCGGCCGCGGTGACCCTCCCGACCGCCTCGCCCGCGGCCTGGAGCGTGTCGAAGTAGCCGACGACCGTGCGCTCGGGGGAGCGGGCGCCGCGCAGCCGCACGGTCACCTCGGTGACCACGCCGAGCGTGCCCTCGGAGCCGACCATGAGCCCGCACAGGTCGTATCCGGCGACGCCCTTGGCGGTGCGGCGGCCGAGCCTGACCACCTCGCCGCGTCCGACGACCGCCTCCACGGCCAGGACGTAGTCGCGTGTCACGCCGTACTTGACGCAGCACAGGCCGCCCGCGTTGGTGGCGACGTTCCCGCCGATCGTCGACCACGGCGCGCTGGACGGGTCCGGCGGATACCACAGGCCCCGCTCGGCGCACGCCGCCCGCAGCGTGTCGTTCACGACGCCCGCCTGGACGACGGCGAGCCGCTCCTCGGCGTTGATCTCGACGATGGCGTCCATCGCCTCAAGGGACAGCAGCACGCAGCCGTCCAGCGCGTTCGCGCCGCCCGACACCCCGGTGCCCGCGCCGCGCGGCACGAGCGGGACGCCGTACTCGGCGCAGGTCGCGACGACGTTCCGGACGTCGTCGGTCGATCCGGCGCGGACGAGGACGGCCGACGTCCCGTAGGGCGCCCAGGCCGCCTCGTCGTGCGCGTAGGAGGAGATCACGTCCGGGTCGGTGACGATCCGTTCGGCGGGGACGAGACCGCGCAGCGCGTCCAGGAAATCCGACATGTCCCCAAGTAATCACATGTGCGGGGGGATCAGGCGGCCCGGGATGCCATCAGCCGGTCGATGTCGGCGCGCAGCGCGGCGACGTCCACGCCCGCCTCGGTCGCGAGCCGCACCGACAGGAACGCGTCGTCGTGCAGGAGGCCGAGCAGGATGTGGCCTTCGCGGATCTCCTTCTGCTTGAGCCTGATCGCGTGCCGCAGGCTCAGCTCCAGCGCCTTCTTGGCCCTCGGCGAGAAGGGGATGTGGCCTTTGGGGCCGCGGCCTCGGCATTCGCCGGCGGGGGTGTCCAGGGCGCCCGGCCCGAAGGCGCGTTCGGCCGCGTCCCGGACGGCGTCCAGGTCGATGCCGAGCGAGCTCAGCGCCTCGGGGTCGAGCGGGTCCTCGCTCGTGCGGACGATCCGGGCCCGGACACCGGCCGCGTCCAGTCCGTGCCCGGCCGCCGTGCGGGCGATCTCGCCGCCGTCGTCCAGCAGCGTGAGCAGCAGGTGCTCGGTGCCGATGTGGTGGTGCCGCAGCTCCCGCGCCTCGGCCTGGGCGCCGACGACGACCCTGCGCGCGCCGTCGGTGAAACGTTCGAACATCGCGCTAGTCCTCCTTTCGCAGCATGCGGCGCTTGCCGCCGTGCTTCTTGTGGACGGCCTGCCGGCTCACGCCGAGGCAGACCGCGATGTCCTGCCAGGACCAGCCCGCCTCGCGGGCGCTGGCGACCTGGAGGGCCTCCAGCCGTTCGGACAGCTCGCGCAGCGCCCGCACGGCCCGCAGCCCGACCGCCGGATCCCGGCTGCTCGCCTCCTGGGCGAGCGTCACTCCGTCGTTCATGGTGTCAATGTAGGTTGACATCGGAGGCGACGTCAACCTACGTTGACACTTTGGCGAGGGTCAGCGGACGGCCAGCAGGGTCGTCAGGAGGTCGTCGAGGCTGACGAGCCCGGCGACGCGGCCGCCCGGCGCCGTCGCGAGGCCGAGATGGCTGTGCCGGCCCTTCAGAACGGCGACCGCCTCGCCGACCGGCGTCCCGATCGGGACCGTGGGCACCGGATGCGCCATCTCCCGGGCGCGCGTCCCGCGTCCGCGAGCGCGAGCCAGGTACGCGTCGCGGACGTGCACCATGCGGGGCTCGCCGCCCGCGTCCCCGAGCATGAGCCGGAGGTGGCCCGTGCGGACGGCGGTGTCGATGACCTCCTGCGGCGTCGCCGACGCCGGGACCGAGACGATCTCGGAGACCGGCACGACCAGCCCGGCCAGCGGTGCGTGCGGCGCGTCCAGCGCGGCGGTGAGCAGTGACAGCTCGGTCTCCTCGATCAGCCCGAGCCGCCGCGAGTCCTGCGCGAGGCCGCGCAGCTGCTCCGGCGTCCGCGACACCTCCCGCGAGTCGGCCGGCTCGATCCGCACCATCCGCAGCAGCAGGTTCGTCGTGCCGTTCAGGGCGGCCAGCAGCGGGCGGACGACGGTCGCGAACGCGCGGAACGGGAGCCCGAGCAGCGTCGCCGACCGTTCCGGCGCGGTGATCGCCCACGACTTCGGCGCCATCTCCCCGACGACCATGTGCAGGAACGTGACCAGCGCCAGGGCCAGCACGAACGCGACCGCGTGCGCCGCGCCGTCCGGCAGGCCCGCGGCGTGGATCGCCGGCGCGAGCGTGTCCGCGAACACCGGCTCGGACACCAGGCCGAGGCCGAGCGAGCACATCGTGAT
>JBOHBY010000406.1:0-4115 GCA_050698635.1 Spirillospora sp. | reverse complement strand
GGCGGCGCCGGCCTCGGCGAGCGCGACCAGCACGGCGAAGTGCCACCGGTGCGCGCCCTCGGCGGTCAGCCGCTCGGTGACGAGCCGGTCGGCGACGATCGAGGCCCCCGCCAGCAGGCGGCTGGGGATGGCGCGCAGCCGGTCCGGCGTGGACTCGGGGGTCGGGCTCATGGGGATCCTCCACCTCTTGCGTTCGTGCCACTAACAGTTTACCTTCGTTAGTGGCACGAACGTTAGAGTGCCGAACGTTAGAGCGCTGAACGAATCTCCCCGGAGTTGACGACCGTGATCAAACCGTTCCGTATCGACGTCCCCCAGGCCGACCTCGACGACCTGGCCGACCGGCTCTCCCGCACCCGCTGGCCCAACGAGGTCGCCGGCGCCGGGTGGGACTACGGCTTCCCGCTGGCGCGGCTCAAGGAACTGGCCGAACACTGGCGCACCGGCTACGACTGGCGCGCGCACGAGGCCGAGCTCAACGAGCTTCCGCACTTCACCACCGGGATCGAGGGCCAGAACATCCACTTCGTGCACGTCCGGTCGTCGAAGCCGGACGCGCTCGCGCTGGTCCTCACCCACGGCTGGCCCGGTTCGTTCCTGGAGTTCCTGGACGTGATCGAGCCGCTGTCGCGCGACTTCCACCTGGTGATCCCGTCCATCCCCGGGTTCGGGTTCTCCGGGCCGACCCACGAGCGGGGCTGGGACGTCGTACGGGTCGCCCGCGCCTGGGCCGAACTGATGCGCCGCCTGGGGTACGAGCGTTACGGCGCGCAGGGCGGCGACTTCGGCGCCGGGATCTCCCTCGCGCTCGGCGCGGTCGCGCCCGAGCACGTCGTCGGGGTGCACGTCAACTACCTGCCGACCCGTCCGGACCCCGACGTCGAGGTGTCCGAGGCGGACGAGGCCCGGCTGGACAAGGTCCGGCAGCTGATGGCGAACCGTCCGCCCTACCAGGCGCTGCAGGCGCTCACCCCGCAGACGATCGGCTACGCGCTGACCGACTCGCCGGTCGGCCAGCTGGTCTGGATCGCCGAGCGGTTCGCCCAGTGGACCGACCCCGCCGCGCCGGTCGGTGACGATCGGATGCTCACCGACGTCTCGCTGTACTGGCTGACCGCGACCGCCGCGTCCTCGGGCCGGTTCCACCACGACACCCCGCGGGGCGAGCAGTTGCCGTGCGAGGTGCCGCTGGGCGTGGCGGTGTTCGCGCACGACATCACGCAGTCGGTGCGGCCGCTGGCCGAGCGGCTGTACGACGTCAGGCACTGGTCGGAGTTCGAGCGCGGCGGCCACTTCGCCGCGATGGAGGTGCCCGACCTGTTCGCCGAGGACGTCCGGGACTTCTTCCTCACCCACACCAAGTAACCGGAGGGGACCATCATGACCAGCACCGACATCCTCGTCCGCGCGCTCGCCGACCGCGCCGAACTCACCGACATGGTCGCCCGCCACAGCCTGTGGATCGACGAGGGCCGTTACGACGAGACCGACCGGCTCTTCACCGAGGACGCCGTCGTCACCTCCCCGCGCGGGGAGGCCCACGGCATCGAGGAGCTCATCGAACTGGTGCGCTCGGGCCACGACGCCTACGTCCGCACGCTGCACTGCAAGTCCAATCTCGTCATCGACGTCGACGGCGAGACCGCCTCCGTGCGGGCCCACGACATCGCCGTGTTCGTCATCGACGACACGACCGAGGCCGTCGCGGCCGGGTTCCACACCTATCGGGCGCGCCGCACCGAGAACGGCTGGCGCTTCGACCGGCTCGTGGTTACCCCGGTCGCCCTGACCGAGGCGCTCGACCGGGCCCTGTAGAGGTCGCGGGCGCCGCCGGGCGGTGCTCCTGACGGTCTGTGACACATGCCACAGGCGGTTCCTGTCAGCAATCGGCGCGCTGTTCCGCTCATTTCACCGGAGCAGATTCGCATGCCCTTTCGAGAGGAATCCATGAGCACGAACCCCGCCCAGGCGGCGCCCGCCGACGGGAGCGGCGAAGGCGCGCCGGACGCGCGTCAGCTGCGCGCGATCCTGATCGCGGTCTCGATGGCGCTGATGGCGGTCATCGCGTCGGTGTCCGGGCTGAACGTCGCCCAGACGCATATGGCCGTCGACTTCGGCACCTCGCAGAACACGGTCCTGTGGATCATCAACATCTACACCCTCGCGCTGTCGGCGCTGCTGCTGCCGCTCGGCGCGATCGGTGACCGGCTGGGCCGCAAGCCCATGCTGATCGCCGGGCTGGCCGTGTTCGGCGTCGCGAGCGTCGCGGCGGGCCTGGCACCGAACGCCGAGGTGATGCTCGCCGCGCGGGTGGCCAGCGGTGTCGGCGCGGCGATCATCATGCCGATCACCCTGGCCGTCATCACCTCCACCTTCCCCGAGGAGCAGCGCGGAAAGGCGATCGGCGTGTGGACCGGCGTCGCCGGAGGCGGCGGCATCCTGGGCATGTTCCTGTCCGCGCTTCTGGTCGACGCCGCCGACTGGCGCTGGCTGTTCGCCCTGCCCGTGGCGCTGGTCGTCGCGGCCCTGGCGATGACGCTGACGTCCGTGCCCAACTCGCACGAGCGGTCCCCGCACGGCTTCGACGCCGTCGGCGCGCTGGTGTCCGTCGTCGCCGTTGCCGCGCTGATCTTCGTCCTGCAGGAGGGGCCGGAGCGCGGCTGGACGGCGCCCGCGACGCTGGCCGGACTCGCCGCCGGTCTCGTCGCCACTGCCGGTTTCGTGGCGTGGGAGCTGCGCCGCCGGGACGCCTCGCTGCTGGACGTGCGCCTGTTCCGGGAGCGCGGCCTGGCCGGCGGCTCGATCACGCTGATCGTGGTCTTCGGGGTCCAGGCGGGCATCTTCGTGGTCCTCTTCCCGTTCCTGCAGGCCGTGGTCGGCTGGTCGGGACTGGTGTCGGCGGCGGCGCTGATGCCCATGGCCGCCTCGATGATGATGGCCTCCGGCCTGGCCCCCAGGCTGGCCGCGCGGGTCGGCCCCCGCGCGACCATGTCCACGGGGATCGCGCTGACCGGCGGCAGCCTGGCGCTCATGGCCGTGACCGTCTCCGTCGAGGACGGCTACCTGTCGATCCTGCCCGGCATCGTCGTCATGGGCGTCGGCCTGGGTCTGGCCATGGTGCCCTCCACCGAGGCCATCACCCTCTCCCTGCCGCGCGAGAAACAAGGCGTCGCGTCCGCGCTCAACGACGTCACCCGCGAGTTCGGCACCGCGCTCGGCGTCGCGATGCTCGGCGCGCTGCTCACGGCCGGCTACCGCGACGCGATCGACGAGCGGCTGGACGGCGTCCCCCAGGGCACCGCGGACACCGCACGGGAAGGCATCGCCAACGCCGTCGAGGTGTCGGGCGGCGCGGGCCCGCACGCGCCGGCCCTGGTCGACGCGGCGAGGCAGTCCTACGTGGACGGGTGGCAGCAGTCCATGTGGGCGGGCGTCGCGGTCATGGGGGTGCTGTTCGTCTACATCGCTCTGCGCGGGCCGAAGAACGCGGCTGCCGCCGCCGCGCCGGAGGAGGCGGAGGAGGAGACCGAGGCCGTCGCTGCCCGGCCTGTCGGTGACGCTGGTCGCGTCCGGTGAGCTGGGCGCCCGGCTCTCGGCGGGGGCTCGCGGTCACCTGCGCCGGGCCTGCGGACGGCTGGACGTCACCGTCCTGGCGTCCGACGCGACCGTGTGGACGGCCGGTTTCGCGGTCGACCCCCTCGCAGCCGCCGCCGGGCTGGAGGTCACCGGGGACGGCCGGATCGTCGTCGACCGCACCATGCGGTCGGTCTCGCACCCGGACGTCTACGCCGCCGGTGACTGCGCCTACGCCATCGGAGGCAACGGCCGGCCGCTGCCGATGTCGTGCGCCTCGGCGGGGCACACCGGCAGGCAGGCCGTCGAGGCGATCGTGGGACGCCTGACCGGCCGCGAGATCGCGAACACCAGGCTCGTCTACGTCTACAACCACATCAGCCTCGGACGGCGGGACGGGATCCTGCAGCCGGTCGACGGCGACGCGCGGGCGAGACCGAGGCATCTGCGCGGCCGGACGGCGGCGCGGGTCAAGGCGGGCATCCTCAGGATGTCGCTGTGGACCACCTTGCATCCGACCTTCGGCCTGCCCAGGCGCAGGC
>JBOHBY010000405.1:0-5274 GCA_050698635.1 Spirillospora sp. | reverse complement strand
CGCCGGCCGACCGCAGGGCGTCGAGTTCGACGAGGGCAGGAGCTTCGTCGAGGTCGCGCCGCCCGCGATGGAGCAGGCGCTGAAATCCGGGAGCGTGGACGCCGTCGCGGCGATCGAGCCGTTCGGCACCCAGATGGAGCGGTCGATCGGCGCCCGCATGGCCGCCGACCTCGCCGGCGGCCCGAACGCCGGCTTCCCGATCGCGCACTTCGCCGCCACCGAGAAGTTCGTGAAGGACAACCCCAAGACGGTCGCCGCGTTCCAGCGGGCGGTGGTGAAGGCGCAGGCCATGGCCGCCGACCGCAAGGTCGTCGAGGCGACCGTGCCGTCCTACGCGAAGGGCATCGACGCCAACACCGCCGCCACCATGGCCATCGGCGCCTTCCCGACCACGCTGGACGCGAACCGGATCCAGCGCGTGGCCGACCTGATGCGGCAGTTCGGCTACGTCGACGAGCCCATCGACGTCAGGCGGTACGTCGTGCCGACCCCGGCTCCATGAGCGTTCGCCGCCTCGCGCTGGGCGTGGCCGGGGTCGCCGGGGTGATCGCCGTCCTTGAACTGGTGAGCCGCGCCGGCCTCGTCGACGAGACCGCCCTGCCCCCGGCGTCGACCGTGCTGCGGGAGGCGGGGCGGCTGGCCGTGGACGAGGAGTTCCTCGCCGACGTCGGCGCGACGCTCAAGGCGTGGTCCGGCGGGCTCGCGCTGGCGGTGCTCACGGCGGTCCCGCTGGGCGTCCTCCTCGGCTCGGTCCCGCTGCTCGGCACCGCCGCCCGCGCCCTCGTCGAGCTGCTACGGCCCGTCCCGTCGGTCGCGCTGATCCCGCTCGCGATCATCCTGTTCGCCGACCCCACCCGGATGAAGATGTCGCTCGTCTTCTACGCGTGCCTGTGGCCGATCCTGATCAACACCCTGTACGCGCTCCGCGACGTCGACCCGGTCGCCAAGGACAGCCTGCGCGGCTTCGGGTTCTCGGCGCCGTCGGTGCTGTGGCGGGTGTCGCTGCCGAGCGCGGCGCCGTTCATCGCGACGGGCGTGCGGATCGCGGCGTCCGTCGCCCTCATCGTCGTGATCAGCACCGAGCTGCTGGCCGGCGGGGTCGACGGCATGGGCATCTACCTCGCAGACACGCAGGCGGGCGGCGGCCGGACCGACCTCCTGCTCGCCGGGGCCGTCTGGGCGGGCGTCCTCGGGCTGCTGGCCAACACCGCCCTGCTCGGGCTGGAACGAATCCTGTTCCGCTGGCACACCGCCCGCGTGGAGGGCGTCGCATGAGCGCGGCGGCCCGGACGGTGCGGGGGTTCGCCGAGCGGGCCTGGCTCGTCGTTGCCGTGCTCGTCCTGTGGGAGATCGTCACCCGCGCGGTGCAGGAGACCTATTTCCCGCCGCCGACCACGATCGCCCGCGCGCTGCACGAGCTGTGGTTCTCCGGGCCGCCGTCCCGGCTGTTCCTCTCCGACAACGCGGTGGACGACTTCTCCACCAGCCTCGCCCACCTGTTCACCGGCTGGGCCGCCGCGGGCGCCGCCGGGGTCCTGGCGGGCGCGGCGATCGGACGCTCACGGCTCCTGTACGACCTGCTGAACCCGGTACTGGAGTTCCTGCGCGCCGTGCCGCCCGTGACACTGGTGCCGTTCTTCATCATCGTGTTCCAGCTCGGCGCGACGATGCAGATCGTCACGATCGCGTTCGGGGTGGTGTGGCCCGTGCTGCTCAACACCTGCGACGGCGTCCGCACCGTGGACCCCCTCCAGCTGGACACGGCCCGGGTGTTCGGCATCGGCCGGGTCCGCAGGCTGGCGGTCGTCGTCCTCCCCGCGGCGGCCCCGAAGATCTTCGCGGGGCTGCGGGTGGCGCTGTCCTTCGCGCTGATCCTGATGGTCGTGTCCGAGCTGGTCGGCAGTACCGCGGGCATCGGCGCGGAGCTGATCAACGCGCAGCGCACGTTCGAGCTGCCGCGGATGTGGGCCGGTATCGTCATGCTGGGCCTCCTCGGCTTCCTGTTCAACATCGTCTTCATGCTTCTGGAAAGGCGTCTGCTGTCCTGGCACACGGGTGCGCGGAGGCTCGTTGACTGACGTCCGCGGAAAGGGCGGGTGGCGATGCTCCAGATAACCGGTCTCACGCACTCCTACGCCGGCGACCACGGGGTCCTCGCGGGGCTCGACCTCACCGTCCCGGACGGGCAGCTGGTCAGCATCGTCGGGCCGTCCGGCTGCGGGAAGTCCACGCTGCTGCGCTGCATCGCGGGGCTGATCCGGCCGGCGGAGGGGACGCTCACCCTGGACGGCGCCCCGATCGACGGCGTGCCCGACGACCTCGCCGTGGTGTTCCAGGACTACAGCCGTTCGCTGTTCCCGTGGCTGACCGTCCGCGACAACGTGGCGCTGCCGCTGCGCAGGCGCGGGATGGCGCGTCCCGAACGGCGGGCGGCCGCGCAGGAGGCGCTGGAGTCGGTGGGCCTCCCGGACGCGGGCCGCAAGTACCCGTGGCAGCTGTCGGGCGGCATGCAGCAGCGCGTGTCGATCGCGCGGGCGCTGGCCTACCGGCCGTCGCTGATGCTGATGGACGAGCCGTTCGGCTCCGTTGACGCGCAGACCCGCGAAGACCTGGAGGACCTGCTCCTCCAGGTGCACCGGACGCAGAAGATGACGATCCTGCTGGTCACCCACGACATCGACGAGAGCGTCTACGTCGGCGACCGGGTCGTCGTCCTGCACGGCTCGCCCGCCGGCGTGCACGCGGACCTGCCGGTCGGCCTGCCCGCGGCCCGCGACCAGATCGAGACGCGCGGGCTGCCCGATTTCGTCCGGCTCAGGGCGGAGGTCGGGCGGCTGGTCCGCGGCGGCGCGAAGGTGCCCGAGAGCGGTGTGACCGAGAAGCGATGAAGGAGATGAGGGATCGGTCCATGCGCGCGCTCGTCGTCGGAGCCGGGCTCGGCGGGCTGACCGCCGCTTTGAGCCTGCGCGAGGCCGGTGTGGAGGCGCTCGTCGTCGAGTCCGCGACCCGGTTGCGGCCGCTCGGCGTCGGGATCAACCTGCTGCCGCACGCCGTCCGCGAGCTGACCGAGCTGGGGCTCGGCGGCGAGCTGGCGGAACTCGGCGTGCCGACCGGCGAGATGGTGCACTTCGACCGGTTCGGCGGACGGATCTGGGGCGAGCCGCGGGGCCGTGCGCTCGGCTACGACTGGCCGCAGTACTCGATCCACCGCGGTGACCTGCAGATGATGCTGCTCGACGCCGTCCTGGCGCGGCTCGGTGAGAGCGCCGTCCGCACCGGCACCGTCTTCGAGGGCTTCGAGCAGGACGCGACGGGTGTGCGGGTACGGCTGCTCGACCGGGCGTCCGGGACGGTCGGCACCGTCGAGACCGACGTGCTGGTCGGCGCGGACGGGCTGCACTCCGCCGTCCGCGCGCGGCTGCACCCGGACGAGCCGCCACCGCTGTGGAACGGCATCAGGATGTGGCGCGGCATCGCCGAGGGCGACCCGTTCCTGTCCGGACGGACACTGGCGGTCGCGGGCCGCAACACCGCCGCCAAGATGGTCGTCTACCCGGTCTCCGTCCAGGCCGAACGCCGGGGCCGCGCGCTGCTGAACTGGGTCGCGGAGGTGAAGCTCGCCGACGGGGGGCGCGACGCCACCGCCGACTGGAACCGCAAAGGCCGCCTGGAGGACGTCCTCCCCCACTACGCGGACTGGACGTTCGACTGGCTCGACGTCCCGGCGATGCTGCGGGCGTCGCCGGAGATCCTGGAGTACCCGATGGTCGATCGGGATCCGCTCGACCGCTGGACGTCCGGCCGCGTGACGCTGCTCGGCGACGCCGCGCACCCGATGTACCCGATCGGGTCCAACGGCGGGACGCAGGCCGTCCTCGACGCGCGCGTCCTGGCGTGCGAGCTGGCCCGCGCCGCCGGTCCGGCCGAGGGGCTGGCGGCCTACGAGCGGGCGCGCCGCGAGAGGGTCAACGCGATCGTGCTGGCCTGCCGCGACATGCCCGCCGACCGGATGCTGCACACGGTCGCCGAACGCGCGCCGCACGGTTTCGACGCCATCGAGGACGTCCTGGTCCCCGCGGAGCTGGAGGAGATCACGGGCGCGTACCGGCGGCTGTCGGTCGGCGACGTCGAGGAGCTCAACTCCCGCCCGTCGTACTCGCCGCCGCGGGGCTGACTCGGGTCGTCACCGCGGCGAGGCGCGTGTCGACGGCGTGGGCGGCGCGGTCGTAGAGGGACGGGTCGTCGTGCAGGAGGGCGTAGGCGGCCCCGGTGCGGCAGAGGGCGTCGAGCTCGAAGGCGAGCTGGGCGACGTCCGTGGCCGCGTCGATCTCGCCGAGCTCGCGGGCCTCGCGGATGCAGCGCTCGAAGAAGGCGCGCCAGTCGCGCTGCGAGGACGCGATCGCGTCGCGGACGCGGCCGGGCCTGGCGTCGAACTCGGCCATGGTGGACTCGAAGAAGCAGCCGCCGGGGAACACGGGGCCGCGCTGGTAGCGGCGCCAGGCGTCCAGGAGCGTCCGGACGCGGCGCAGCCCGCGCGGGGCGTCGAGGGCGGGCTGGATCACGTGCTCGCGGTACACCTCGACGGCCCGCCGGACGGTCGCGAGCTGGAGCTCCTCCTTCGAGCCGAAGTGCGTGAACACGCCGCTCTTGCTGATCTGGAGCTCGGTGGCGAGCCGTCCGATCGACAGCCCCTCCAGGCCCTCGGCCGAGGCGATGTCGGCGGCGCGGTCGAGGATCGCCCTGCGTGTCTGCTCGCCCTTGAGGAGCCGTCCGTCGGTGCTCACGCGCCCTAATCTGCACGACCGTTCGTTCAAAGTCAATGCCGCCACCCCCTTGACGGATGGGGTCTCGACAGAAGATTGTACGATCGTTCGTTTATTTTTCTTGGAGGGCCCTGATGTCCGTTGAGACCGCCGCGGCGCCGGACGCCGCGTCCCGCGCACGGCGGGACGTGCCCTGGCTGGCCGCCGGGGCGACGTTCCTGGCCATGCTCGACGCCACCGTCGCCAACCTGGCCGTCCCCGACCTGCACGCCGACTTCCCGAGCTCCTCGCTGTCCGGGCTGACCTGGGTGATCACCCTGTACGCGGTGCTGTTCGCCGCGCTGCTGGCCCCCGCCGGACGCCTCGCCGACCTGGTCGGGCGGCGCTCGCTCTACCTGTGGGGCGTCGGGCTGTTCACGCTGGCGTCGCTGGCCTGCGCGCTCGCGCCCAACGTGCCCGTCCTGCTGGCGACGCGCGCGTTCCAGGGCGCCGCCGCGGCCGCGATGATCCC
>JBOHBY010000404.1:0-1711 GCA_050698635.1 Spirillospora sp. | reverse complement strand
ACGCGAAAGCCTCGGTGACGGTCCCGCTCGGCGCGAGCCGGTCGACGAGCGTGAAACTGCACGCCAGCACCGGCGCGAGGAACACGCCGGACACGAACGCGAGCACCGACATCGCCGCCAGTCCGGGCGCGAGGACGAGCGGAACGTACCCGGCGGCGAGCGCGGCCAGCAGCCACCGCAGCCGCCGGTGCGGCTCGCCCGCCCACCGCCGGGCGCCGTAGAAGATCCCGCCGGTGAGCGCGCCGCCCGCCATGCACGCGAGCAGCAGCCCGGACGCGACGCCGCTGTCCTCCCGTTCGGCGTAGGCGACGACGGCGACCGCGTAGACGCCGAGCGCGATCCCCGCGCACGCCAACGACAGCAGCAGCACCCGCAGTCCGGGCGAGCGCAGCGGACCGGCCCAGTCGGAGGCACGGGGCTCGCCCGTCCAGCGGCGCGACGGCCCGGACAGCGCGACGATCAGCGTCCCGGCGATGCCGAGCGCGCCGGTCAGCAGCAGCGCGGTCTCGGTGTTCACGACGGCCGCCGCGACGACGATCAGCGGCCCGAGGGTGAAGAGCAGTTCCTGGGACGCGGCGTCCAGCGCGTACGCGGCGTCGACCTGGTCGGGGCCGTCCAGGACGTCCGGCCACAGGGCGCGCAGCCCGGCCTCCAGCGGCGGTGTGGCGAACCCGGCGACGACCACGGCGATCACGGCCGCCGCCAGCGGCCTGGCGCCGACGGCGGCCAGCAGCGCGAACCCGGCGGCGGCCGCTCCGGCGGCGGGGATCAGGACGCGGGGCTGCCCGAACCGGTCCATGGCGCGGCCGAGGACGGGTTGCCCGGCGGCGGTCGCGAGGCCGAGGATCGCGGCGAGCGTCCCGGCGAGCGGATAGCCGCCGCCGTCGTCCCGGACGTGCAGCACGACGGCGAGCATCCCCATCCCGTTCGGCAGCCGCCCGAGGAGGGTCGCGCCGAGCAGCCGACCCGCGTACGGCCTGCGAAGGAAGACGACATATCCCCGCATGATGCCCCCGGTCACGATCGCCGTCATACGTATTACCCGACCGGGTCATACGTACCACTCCGGGGGTGCGCGGCGCTAGTCTGAATCCGTCCATGATCCGCCGATGATCCGTCGAGGGAAGGCGCAGGGGAGGCGCAGGTGCCGGCAGTCAGCCGTCCTACCAGCAAGGACGTGGCTCACGAGGCCGGGGTCTCGCAGTCGACCGTCTCGCTCGTGCTGGGTGGAAAGTGGACCGGCCGGGTCTCCCCCGCCACCGTGAGCAGCGTCCGCAGCGCGGCCGAGCGCCTCGGCTACCGGCCCAACCAGGCGGCCAGGAACCTGCGGCTCGGCACCACCCGGACCGTCCTGCTGATGGTCCCGACGCTGACCGCGCCGTTCTTCGGCCCCGTCTACACGGGCGCGGCGCGGGTCGCGGCGCGGCACGGCTTCGGCGTCGTCGTCTCCACCTGGTCGGACGACACCACCGCACCGGCCGACCCCGGGCGGGCCGACAGCCCGTTCGCCGCGCCGCACGAGGCGATCGACGGCGTCCTGGCGTCCTCGCTGGCCGTCGAGGCGCTCGGCGAGTTCCGGCAGACGCCCGTGGTGATGCTCGACAGCGGCCCGGCGGACGGGGACGGGGACGGGGACGCTTCCGGTCATCTCCTCCCGACCGTCGACTTCGGCGTCGCGGACGGGATGCGCGAGATCGCCGCGCACCTCGCC
>JBOHBY010000403.1:0-4338 GCA_050698635.1 Spirillospora sp. | reverse complement strand
AGCGCGAATGGACCGCGAGCCAGCTCCTCGAACGCCTCGGGTTCCCCGGCGACCGCCAGTGGACGCCCGTCGGCGACCTGTCCGGCGGGGAGCGGCGCCGTCTCCAGGTGCTCCGGCTCCTCATGGGCGAACCCAACGTCCTCCTACTGGACGAGCCCACCAACGACCTCGACATCGAGACCCTCACCGAGGTGGAGGACATCCTGGACGGCTGGCCGGGGACGCTCGTCGTCGTCAGCCACGACCGGTACTTCCTGGAGCGCGTCACCGACCATGTCGTGGCGCTCCTCGGCGACGGCCGCGTGTCGATGCTGCCCGGCGGCGTCGACGAGTACCTCGAACGCCGCGCCGCCGGAACGGCCCCGAAGCCGACCCGCCCCGCGAACACCACGGTCCAAGCCGCGAAGGCCGCGCCCGCGGACAAGGCCGCGCCCAAACCCAAGGGCGGGCAGGACTGGAAGGCCCGCAAGGAGCTCGACCGCCTCGAACGCCGCCTGGAGAAGCTCGCCGGGCAGGAGGCCGACCTGCACGAGCAGCTCGCCGCGCACGCCACCGACTACGCCAGGCTCCAGGAGCTCGACGGACGGCTCAAGGAGGTCCGGTCCGAGGCCGCCACGGTCGAGGAGGAGTGGCTGATGCTCGCCGAGGACATCGGCTGACCGGCTTCGGCGCTACTCGTCGAACGGGATGAGCAGCGTGCGGAGCAGGTCCGCGAGGGCTTCGCGCTGCGCGGGGCTGAGGCTGTCGAGGATGGCCTGCTCCCGTTCGAGCAGGTCGGCGAACGCCGCGTCCACCCTGGTCTGGCCCGCGCTGGTGAGGCGGACCTGGACGCCGCGCTTGTCCTGCGGGTCGGGGTGCCGCTCGACGAGCCCGGCCGCCGCGAACCGGTCGATGCGGTTGGTCATCGTCCCGGACGTGACGAGCGTGGCCCGCAGCAGCCGCCCCGGGCTGAGCTGGTAGGGGCTGCCCGCGCGGCGCAGCGCCGTGAGGACGTCGAACTCCCACGACTCCAGGTCGTGGTCGGCGAACACGCCGCGCCGGGCGCGGTCGAGGTGCCTGGCCAGCCGGGAGACCCGGCTGAGGACCTGGAGCGGCCGCACGTCCAGGTCGGGGCGCTCGGTGCGCCACGCCTCGACGAGCCTGTCCACCTCATCCTGCGACATGCCGACACCCTATCGGTATCTTGATATCAAGAAAGTCTGTCGATATGCCGACATAGATATACCGAGAGGGTCCACCGATCGGTGGACACGAGGTTCAGCCGGACGAGCCTCATGCGGGAAGGGCCCCCGCGACGAGCATTTCCGGCATGAAGAACCCCTCAGCACGCACCCTGTCAGTACGCACCCTGTCAGTACGCGCCCTGACGACAAGCGCCGCCCGGTGGAGCGCCGGGCACCCGTGGCGGGCGATCGCCGGATGGTTCCTGTTCGTGACGCTGTGCCTCGGCGTCGGCATCGCGGTCGGCGGGCAGTCGGCCTCCACCGAGGACTTCCGGATCGGCGAGGCCGGACGGGCCGAGGCGATCGCCGCCGAGGGCGGTCTCCAGCAGCGGGCCGACGAGCACATCCTGATCACCGCCAAGCCCGGCACCGGCCCGCTGGACGTGCGCGCCGCCGACGCCGCGGCCGCCGACGCCGCCGCCCGGATGAAGCGGCTCCCCGAGGTCGAGTCGGTGTCCGCGCCGATCAGGTCGAAGGACGGGACCGCCGTCCGCGTCGAGATCGCCCTGCGCGGCCCCGAACGCGAAGGCAAGGAACACGTCGATCCGCTGCTGGCGCAGACGGAGCGGGTGAAGGCCGCGCATCCCGGCGTCCGGGTGGCGGAGACCGGCGGGGCGTCCGTCGGCAAGGGCATCGACGAACTGCGCGGCGAGGACCTGTCGCGCACCGAGGTCATCGCGCTGCCCATCACGCTGATCACCCTGCTGGTGGTGTTCGGATCGGTGTCGCTGGCCGTCGTGCCGATCCTGCTGGCCCTGACGTCGATCGTCGCGGCCATCGGCCTGTCGATGCTCGCCTCGCACGTCTTCCCGGACGTCGGCGTCGGCGCCAGCATGATCCTGCTCATCGGCATGGCCGTCGGCGTCGACTACACCCTCTTCTACCTCAAGCGGGAAAGGGAGGAACGGGCCCGTGCGGGTGGACGGCTCTCCTCGCAGGCCATCGTGGAACTGGCCGCGGCGACGTCCGGACGCGCCGTCGTGCTGTCCGGGCTCGCGGTCGCCGTCTCCAGCGCCACGCTCTACCTCGCCGACGACGTCATCTTCTCGTCCATCGCCACCTGCGCGATCGTCGTCACGCTCGTCGCGGTCGCCAGCTCGCTCACCGTCCTGCCCGCCCTCCTCGCCAAGCTCGGCCAGCGCGCGGAGAAGCGCGCCGCACGCCGCGCCCGCCGCGGCAAGGCCCCCCGCCGGACGAGGTCGAACGAGGGAGGGCCGAGCGGAGCTCGTCGATTGGATGGCGGTGGGCGGGGGCTGGAGGACGGTCGGATCACGACCGCGATGCTGCGTCCCGTCAGCCGCCACCCCGCCGCGACACTGGCCGTCGGTGTCCTGGTGATGCTCGCCCTGGCCGCGCCGCTGCTGAACCTCAACCTGACCGACATGGGACGCGAGACCCACCCGCGCGCCATCCCGGCCATGCGGACCTACGACCGGCTCAACGCGGCGTTCCCCGAGCTGAAGGCGACGCACCGTGTCGTCGTCCACGCCGCCCCGGGCCGAACGGACGAGGCCACCGCCGCCCTCCGCGCCCTGGCCGACCGCACGAAGAACGACGCTCGCTTCGCGGGCACGTCCGAGCTGAGCACCTCACCGGACGGCCGGACCAGCCTCCTTAAACTCTCCGTCCCGCACTACGGCAGCACGGACGAGGCGCAGTCGTCCCTGAAGACGCTCCGCGACGAGTACATCCCCGCCACCGTCGGGAAGACCGGCGCCGAGACGGCCGTCACCGGCGACGTCGCCCGCTACACCGACTATCCCGAGCACCAGAACAGCAGGCTCCCCATGATCATCGGGTCGCTGCTGCTGGTGACGTTCGCGATGACGGCGTGGGCGTTCCGCTCCGTCGTGCTCGGTCTCGTCGGGGTCCTGCTGAACCTGCTGTCCGCCGGTGCCTCACTCGGCCTGCTGACCCTCGTCTTCCAGGGGACGTGGGCGGAGGGCGCGCTCGACTTCACCTCCACCGGGTCGATCTCGTCCCGCGTCCCGGTGTTCCTGTTCGTGATCCTGTTCGGCCTGTCCATGGACTACCAGGTCTTCGTGCTCAGCCGGATCAGGGAGGCCGTCGAGGCGGGCTCGTCCACCCGGGACGCGGTGCTCGGCGGGATCCGGAGCTCGGCGGGCGTCGTCACCAGCGCGGCGTTCGTGATGGTCACCGTGTTCGCCAGCTTCGTGCCCCTGCACATCATGGAGATGAAGCAGATGGGCTTCGCGCTGGCGGTGGCCGTCCTGCTCGACGCCGTCGTCATCCGGATCGTGATCCTGCCGTCGCTCATGCTGCTCCTCGGCGAGCGCGCCTGGTGGCCGTCGCGCCCATCCGGGTCATCCCGCTCGTCCGGGCCGTCGCGGCGGGCGCATGACTCCATGGTCACCGGCCCGTCGGTGGAAAACGTAGTCTGACCGCATGGCGCAACGGGCACTGATCCGGTGGTACGCCGGGCTCTGGATGGTCCTCGGACTGGTCCCGCAGGCCATGGGCGTGTGGGACCAGCCGGACAACACGAAATCCACCACGCTGGCGGTGCTGGCCGTGCTCGCCCTCTCCTTTCCGATCACGGGGTCGTCGTTCCCCGGCGCCCCCGCCGTCCGCCGGTACGCCTACCTCGGCGTGCTCATCGCCGGGATCGGCGCCGTCTCCTACCTGATGAACGGCGCCGCCTCCCTGCTGATCGTGTCGCTCCCGCACTTCTGGATCTTCGCGGGAAGCCCGCGGCGCGCGGTCGTCCTCAGCGGCGCCGCCGCCGCGGCCACGGTCGCCGGGAACGTCGTCCAGCAGGTCCCGGACGGCCCGCACGTCACCGGCAACATGATCGCCACACTTATCGGCTACGCCGCCGGTTCGCTGTTCGGGCTGTGGATGCACCGGGTCGTCGGGCAGCGCGACGAACGCGCCCGCCTCCTCGCCGCCGACCTGGAGAACACGCAGCGGCGGCTCGCCGAGGCGCAGCGCCGCCAGGGCGCCGCCGAGGAACGGGAACGGCTCGCCCGCGAGATCCACGACACGCTCGCGCAGGGGTTCGCGTCCATCGTCGTCCTGGCGGAGGCGGCCAGGAACGGGATCGCCGCCGACCCCGGCCGCAGCGCCCAGCAGCTCGTCTCGATCGAGCAGACCG
>JBOHBY010000402.1:0-4811 GCA_050698635.1 Spirillospora sp. | reverse complement strand
TTGCAGCCCCGCGCACCGCCGAGCCGCGCAACGCCGCCGGACGGGGGGCCGCCGGGGCGGGGATCGTTGAGGTGGGGATCGCCGGGCCCGGTTCCTCGGTGAGGAGTTTGCGGTTCAGGTCGCGCAGGTCCGCCGACGGTTCGATGCCGAGCTCGTCGACGAACCGGGCGTGCAGGTCGCGGTAGACCTCCAGCGCCTCGGCGAGGCGGCCGTCGCGCTGCAGGGCGATCATGAGCAGTGCCTGCGGCCGCTCGCACAGCGGGTATTCGGCGGCCAGGCGGCGCATCTCCGGGACGACCTCGCCATGGAGCCCGAGCATGAGCTTGACCTCGGCCCGCGCCTCCATGGCCGTCCGCCACGACTCCTGCAACCGTGACACGTCCGTGCAGACCGAGGGGCCCAGCGGGTCGGGGACGGGGTCGCCGCGCCACAGCCCGAGGGCCGCGTCGAACAGCGTCCTGGCGTCTTCGAGCCTGCCCGCCGCCCATGCCCCGCGCGCGTCGTCGATCGTGGTCGCGAAGACGTCGGCGTCCAGTTCGCCGGGCCGTACCCGCGCCAGGTAGCCGCGACTGACGGTCCGGATCCGGTCGGTGTCGCAGACCCTGCGCAGATCGGAGATGAGCGTACGAACCCTGCTGGCAGCGGTCGCCGGGGGGTTCTCACCCCACAGTGACTCGGCGAGGCGGTCGGCGGGTACGGCGTGGTTCGCGTCCAGAAGGAGGGTCGCCAGCAGGGCGCGCTGCTGGCCGGTCAGGTCGACCGCACGCTCGCCGTGACGCAGTTCGAGCGGTCCGAGTATGCGGAAAGTCAACTGCTCCATCGCGTCCCCTCGATGTCCCCGGATAACGCCGCGATCTTGCGCACCGTGGCAGCCGCCGCTGGCCGAACGCTTGCCCATTGGTATGCCGGGCGCTTGACGACCGCTGGACGCCGGGTAGACCAGCACGCCACACTGGGCGTGATCATTTTGTGCCGACCGGATGTGCCGTGTCGCATCGAGTGGGGCGCCGTGCGAGTAAAAGTGCTGGGTCCGGTTGAGATCTGGGTGGCGGACCGCAATCTGGTCAGCGGCTGCCGGCCGGCTCAGCTCGCGGTTCTCGGGCTGCTGGCCCTGCACGCCAACCAGGTCGTGTCCAAGGACCGCCTCATCGACTGGCTGTGGGGCGAGCGGTATCCGCCGACGGCCGAGAACCTGGTGCAGGTCCACGTGAGCCGGTTGCGCGGCGCGCTCCGCCGCGGCTCCGAGGAGGCGGCCGGACGGATCACCACCCGCGCGCCGGGTTACGTCCTCCACGTCGAGCCCGGAGACCTGGACCTGCTGGAGTTCGAGCGGCTCGCCCGCGAGGGAGGGGCGGCGCTGAACCGCGACGAACCGGCCGAGGCGGCGCGCCGCCTGCGCGGCGCCCTCGGACTCTGGACGGGCCCCGCCCTCGCCGGGCTGGGGCTTTCCGCGCGGGCGCAGGCCGGTGCGATGCAGCTGGAGGAGCGGAGGCTGTCGGTCCTCGAACAGCGGATCGAGGCCGACCTGAGGTGCGGCGACCACGGTGAGGTGATCAGCGAGCTGCGCGGACTCGTCGCCGAGCATCCGCTCCGCGAACGGCTCTGGGAACACCTGATGGTGGCCCTGTGCCAGGCGGGCAGGGCCGGGGAGGCGCTGTTCGCCTACACCGAGGCACGGAACCGGCTCGTCGAACAGCTCGGGATCGAGCCCGGCCCGCCCCTTCGCCGCCTCCAGGACCAGATTTTGGCCGGTTCGCTCCCGTCCGCCCATCTCGCCCCCGCGCCTCCGGGCGAATTCGCTGCCGTGCCTCCGGCTGAGTCCGTGCCTGAACCTTCGGCGCCGCGGTCACCGGCTCCCCGGCAGCTTCCCTTCGACGTCCACGGTTTCATCGGACGCAAGGAGGAGCTGGCGCACCTCGACCGGCTCCAGGACGACGCGGGCGCGAACCCGTCCGCGAACCCGTCCGCGAACGCGGGCGCGAACCCGTCCGCGGCGACCGTCGCCGTGGTCACCGGAACCGCCGGTGTGGGGAAGACGGCCCTGGCCGTGCGCTGGGCGCACAGCGTCCAAGACCAGTTCCCGGACGGGTCCCTTTTCGTGAACCTGCGCGGCTACGACCCCGTCGGCCCGCCGATGGAACCGGCGGAAGCCCTCGACGGGTTTCTGCGGGCCCTGGGCACGGCGCCCGCGGCGATCCCGCCGGGCCTGGAGGAGCGTGCCGCGCTGTTCCGGACCAGGATCAGCGGCCGGCGGATCCTCATCCTGCTGGACGACGCCGCGTCGCCGGAACAGGTCCGGTGGCTGCTGCCCGGCTCGTCGCGGTGCATGGTGCTCGTCACCAGCCGCTGCCGCCTGTCCGGGCTGACGGTGCGCGAGGGCGCGGACCGGCTCGGCCTCGATCTGCTCGCCGAACGGGAGGCGCTTCGGCTGCTCCGCCAGGAGATCGGGGAACTGCGGGCGGACGCCGAGCCTGGCGCGGCGGTCGAACTGGTGCGGCTGTGCGCCTGCCTTCCGCTGGCGTTGCGGCTGGTCGCCGAGCGGACGCGTACGAGGGCGCACAGCTCCCTGGCCGACCTGGTCCGGGATCTCGCCGACCAGCGGCGGCGGCTGGACCTGCTGGCCGCGGGCGACGACCAGGCGACCGCCGTCCGGGCGGTCTTCTCCTGGTCGTACGACGCCCTGCCCCCGGCCGAGGCGCGCGCCTTCCGGCTGCTCGGCGTCCACCCCGGACCGGACGTCAGCCGCGACGGGGCGGCGGCCATCATCGGCGTCGACGGCGACGGTGCCCGGCGCCTGCTCGACCGGCTGACCGGTGCGCATCTGCTCCAGGAGACCGCGCACGACCGCTACCGTTTCCACGATCTCCTGCGGGCCTACGCGGTCGACCGGGCGCACGCGGACGAGTCCGCCGCCGAGCGGGACAGGGCCGGGAGCCGGATCCTGCACTGGTACACGCACACCGCGCTGAGCGCCGACAAGGTGATCATGCCGCTGCGCCGCCACATCCGGCTGGGCCCGCCGCCGGTGGGCGTGCACCCGGCCGAGCCGGCGAGCCCGACCGCCGCGGTGGCGTGGTGCGAGGCCGAGCGGCTCAACCTGGTCGCCGCGATCCACCACGCGGTGGACTCCGGCAGGTACGAGATCGCCAAGAAGCTGCCGCAGATCCTCTGGAGCTATTTCAGCGTCGCGACGCGATGGAACGACTGGATCACCTTCAGCCGGCTGGGCGTTCTGGCGTCCCAGGACGACGGCGACAAATTCGGAGAGGCGTTCAACCGGGCCAGCCTGGGCAACGCCTACCGCGATATCCGCCGTCTCGACGACGCCGTCGAGCAGTTCGAGCAGGCCATCGCGATCTGTCACGAGATCGGCGAGCTGTGGGTGGAGGCGTCGGCGCGCAGCGTGCTCGGCATGACCTATCGCGATCTCCGGAAGTTCGACGCCGCCCTGGACAACTGCCGGATCGGCCTGCGCCTTTTCAGCGCCATCGGCGACGAGTGGGGCGTGGCGTGGTCGCTCTACGGGCTCGGTGACCTGCTCGGAGCCAGGCGCGACCACGGTGACGCCATCGCCTACCTGCGAAAGGCCCTGGCCGAATTCGACCGCATCGACGACCAGTGGGGCCGCAGCCGGGCGCTGTTCGCCCTCGGGCACAACCATTACCACATCGGGCAGTTCCCCGAGGCGGCCGACTATTGCGGGAAGGCGCTGGCCATCGCCGGCGAGATTGGGAATCGCCACGGCGTGGCCCTCGCGCTCTACACAATGGGAAGAATCGAGAGCGATACCGGCGACCTCGACAACGCCAGGCGGACGTGGCGCCGGGCGCTCACCATATTCGAGGAACTCGATGCTCCCCAGGCCGTCACGATGCGGGCACTACTACGGGACGACCTCGACCCGGACCTTCAACCCGACCCCGGCGCCTAGGAACCGCCCTGGGCCGCGGGATAGGTCAGCGGGCCGATGTGGACGTTCGCGAGCACCCACCGGTCGTCGCGGCGGGCGGCGACCAGGCTCACCCGGAACCGGCCCGAGCTGTCGTTTCCCTTGACCTCGGTCTCCTGGACCTGGACGCCGATCACGACCGCCGCGTCGCCGAACGTGCGGATCTGCGGGTCCTCCACCGCGAAGGCCCGGTTCGTCAGCCCCTTGCGGAAACGTTCCATCCACTGCTTGCGGCCGAGGACGAACCCCACCGGGCCCACGCCGGTGAACTCGCCGTCGAGGATCTCGTCGAGCGCGTCGGCGTCGTTGTTCTGCTCCGCCGCGGCCCACCGCCGGACGAGGTCGAGGACTTCCTGTGTCGGCTCCGTCATGGCTTCTCCTCCGTTGTCTCGGCTCAATGTTAGACTGGGTTCAACTTTAGTCCAAGTCCACAGGTAAGGGGCACGGCACCATGGGGCTCCGGGAAATGAAGAAGGAGCAGACCCGCCGGTCGATCGCCGACACGGCGTGGCGGCTCTTCGCCGACCGCGGCTTCGACGAGGTGACGGTCACCGACATCGCCCGCGAGGCGCAGGTCGCCAAGGCGACCGTGTTCAACTACTTCCCGACCAAGGAGGATCTGTTCCTCGGCCGCCTGGACGAGTTCAGGGCCCGGACGGTCGAGGCGGTCGCCGCGCGTCCCGGCGGCGAGACGGCAGTGGCCGCGTTCCGCCGTCACCTGCTCGGCGGGAGCGGGCTGCTCGACCGCGTCGCGGACGGCGACGCCGACGCCCTGCACCGGCTCCGGACCGTCAACCGGGTCATCGCCGCGAGCCTGGCGCTGCGCGCCCGGGAGCGGGAGTCGGCCGCCCTGAGCGCCGAC
>JBOHBY010000401.1:0-1547 GCA_050698635.1 Spirillospora sp. | reverse complement strand
GGCCGGGCGGCTGCGCGGCGGTGCGCACGCCGCCACCCAGGTCATCAACCCGGACGCGGTCGCCGCGCAGCGCCGCAACGCGTCCATCACCACGATCCCGGTCGACTTCACGGAGCCGCTGCGCATCGAGGCGTCGCTCGCCGTGGCCGGGCTTCCGCCGCGGCTGGACGGCGTCGTCCACGCCGCGGGCATGGTCCACCTGGCGCCCGTCGCCGACATGGAGGCGGACGAGTGGATCCAGCACCTGTCGGTCAACCTGGTGTCCGCCGCTGAGCTGACTCGCCTCCTTCTGCCCGCGCTGCGCGCCGCCGAAGGGCACATCGTGTTCGTCAACTCCACCGCCGGGCTGCGCGCCAACCCGGAGTGGTCGGCGTACGCCGCAAGCAAGTTCGGCCTACGCGCCCTGGCCGACTCCCTACGCGCCGAAGAACCGTCCCTACGCGTCACGACCGTCTACCCAGGACGGACGGCCACGGAGATGCAGCGCAAGGTCCGCGCCCAGGAGGGCCACCCCTACGCCGAGGACGACTTCGCCGCACCCGGCACGGTGGCCCGCGTCCTGGTCTCGGCCTTGGAGACGCCGCGCGACGCGGTCGTCTCCGATGTCACCGTCAGGCCGAACTAGAGCCGACGCGGGCGTCGCGGACGTCGCGGCGCAGGAACCACGCGCCCAGCACCCCGCCGATCAGCCCGAACAGGTGCCCCTGCCATGAGATGCCGGGGTCGCCTGGGATGACGCCGAGCAGCATCGTCCCGTACACGGCCACGACGACGATCGCGATCGCGATGTCGACCATGCGCCGCTCGAAGATCCCGCGCCCGACCAGGTAGCCGAAGAAACCGAAGATCAGGATGCTGGACCCGAGCGTGTTGGCGGAGCTGGTCAGCCACACCCCGAGCCCGCCGACCACGATGATGATCAGGCTCGCGACCAGGAACTTCCCGATGCCGCGCGCCGCCGCGACGAACCCGAGCACAAGGAACGGGACCGTGTTGGCCATCAGGTGCCCGAAGCCGCCGTGCATGAACGGCGCGGTGAAGATCTCGGGCAGGTCGCTGACGTCCCGCGGCTGGATCCCGAACCGGTCGAACCATCCGTCGGCGGCGTAGTCGATCCCCTCCAGGACCCACATCACCGCGGTCACGGAGCCGATCAGGACCGCCGAGGACAGCGCGCGAGCCCCATGCTTCGCGAGCCCTTCGGACCGTTGCTGCCGCTCGGGGATATAGCTCATGCCAGCCACCGTAAGTCCCAACGTCGACCCTGCACAGCCGTCGATCCTGCACATTCAACGCGCAAGCCGTCCAGAACGTGCCACGGGCACCCCAGCCCCCAGCCCCACCGGTACTGGTCCCGCCGCTCGGGCGGCGGGGGTGTGGTGGAGGCCGGCGGACGGTTGGACGGTGCTTCTCCCGTGGTGCCGGGCCCGGGGGCGTCGGCTTCGGACACGTCGCGCCGGCTGGTCAGAACGGCCAGCGGCGGGCCGACCGGCGGCCGCGTCGTCGGTCCGGATGTTCGTCCACCATGAGACACGCCGGGTTGGCTC
>JBOHBY010000400.1:0-3699 GCA_050698635.1 Spirillospora sp. | reverse complement strand
TGGCCGCGCAGCCGGCGGCGGCGCGCCCCGCGCCCACCGCCTCGGTTCGGCTGCTGGCGCTGAACGACTTCCACGGCAACCTGGAACCGCCGTCCGGAAGCTCCGGCAGGGCCATCGACGAGAACGGGAACACCGTGCTCGCCGGCGGCGCCGCCTACGTCGCGGCCCACCTCAAGCGGCTGCGGAACCGCGACACCCTCACCGTCGCGCAGGGCGACCTGATCGGGGCCTCGCCGCTGATCTCCGCCGCCTACCACGACGAACCGTCCGTCCAGTTCCTCGGGGACGTGGGCGTCACGGCCGCCGCCGTCGGCAACCACGAGTTCGACGAGGGCTACAGGGAACTGCTGCGCATCCAGAACGGCGGCTGCCACCCGGTCGACGGCTGCTCCCCCGCAGGCACATGGCGCGGCGCGAAATACGACTATCTAGCAGCGAACGTCCTGCTCAAGAAGAGCCACCAAAGGCCGGCGATGAAGCCGTGGACGATCCGCCGGGTCAACGGCGTCCGGGTCGGCTTCATCGGCGTCGTCACCAAGACGACCCCCAGCATCGTCACCGCCGAGGGCATCAAGGACCTGGAGTTCGTCGACGAGGTCGCCGCCGCGAACCGCGCCGCCCGCGAGCTCAGGCGCCGCCACGTCCGCGCGATGGTGCTGCTCGTCCACGAGGGCGACCAGGTCAAGCCGGACTCCCGCCCGGACGAGTGCGGCATCGTGCCCGGCGCAGGGTCGCGCATCGCCAAGGCGGCCGACCCGGAGATCGACGTCGTACTGTCCGGCCACACCCACCAGCAGTACGTCTGCTCGGTCGAGGACCCGAACGGCGATCCGCGCCTGTTCTCCTCCGGCTCCTCCTTCGGCCGCGTGATCACCCAGGTCGACCTCAAGGTGAACCGCCGTACGGGCGACATCGTCCGCTCGGGCATGAAGGGCGACAACCACGTCGTCACCCGCGACATCGCCCCGGACCCGGCGACGGAGAAGTTCGTCCGGACCTGGCAGGACCGCGTCTCCGAGATCGCGAACAAGCCCATCGGCAAGATCACCGCCGACCTCACCCGCGCCCCCTCCCCCGCGGGCGAGACGGCCCTCGGCGACGTCATAGCCGACGCCCAGCTCGCCGCGACGAAGGACCTCGGCGCCCAAGTAGCGGTGATGAACCCTGGCGGCGTCCGCACCGACCTCACCTACGCCGCCAGCGGCTCCGAAGGCGACGGCGTCGTCACCTATGGCGAGGCGTTCGCCGTCCAGCCGTTCAGCAACGTGATGGGCGTCGTCTCCCTCACCGGCGCACAGCTCGACGCCCTCCTCGAACAACAGTGGACGTCCGCGGGCGAGAAGATCCTCCAGCCCTCCGCGAACCTCCACTTCACGATCAACCGCACCAACCCCATGGGCGACCGCGTCTCCGCGATCACCATCGACGGAGCCCCGATCGTCCCGTCCACCACCTACAAGATCGCCGCGAACAACTTCCTCCTGGGCGGCGGCGACGGCTTCACCACCTTCACCGAAGGCAAGGACCAGGTCCTGGGCCCCATAGACCTGGACGCCCTGGTCACCCACTTCACAGCCCAGCCCACCATCACACCCCCACCCCTGAACAGAATCACGACCAACTGACAACCGTCCGGAATCACGCCCCGAAGAAGTGCACCACCACGTAGACGACCGCCGCGACCGCCGCCGCCATGGGCATGGTGAGGATCCAGGCGGTGATGATGTTGCCGGCGACGCCCCAGCGGACGGCGGAGAGCCGCTTGGTGGCGCCGGAGCCCATGATGGCCGAGGTGATGGTGTGGGTCGTCGAAATTGGAGCGTGCCAGATGAACGCGGTCGCGTAAAGAACGATGGATGCTGTTGCTTCTGCCGCAAATCCTTTTGGCGGATCCACCTCGATCACCTTGCGGCCGAGGGTCCGCATGATCCGCCAGCCGCCCGCGTAGGTACCGGCGGACAGCGCGCCGGCGCAGAGGATGATGACCCACCAGGGCACCGTCTCGCCGTCGGCGTGCTCGGTCGTGACGAGGGCGAGGACGATGATGCCCATCGTCTTCTGGGCGTCCTGGAGGCCGTGGCCCAGCGCCAGCGAGGCGGCGGACAGGGTCTGCGCGATGCGGAAGCGGCGGCCGACGCGGCTCGGGTGGGCCCGCCGGAACGTCCACAGGATCCCCACCATCAGCAGGTAGGCCATCGCGAAGCCCACGAGGGGCGACAGCACCATCGGGATCGCGACCTTGTCCAGGACGCTGTCCCAGTTGACGTCCGACGACGACGCGAGGCCCGCCCCGACGACCCCGCCGATCAGCGCGTGCGAGGACGACGACGGCAGCCCGAAGTACCAGGTGATCAGGTTCCACGTGATCGCGCCGAGGACCCCGGCGGCGACGACGGTGAGCCCGTGCAGCCCGCCCGGCGGGTTGATGACCTCGCTGACCGTCTTGGCGACGCCGACGCCGAGCAGGGCGCCGACCATGTTCATCGCGGCGGCCATGCCGAGCGCGACCCTGGGGGTCAGCGCGCGGGTCGAGACGGCGGTCGCGATCGCGTTGGCGGCGTCGTGGAAGCCGTTGGTGTAGTCGAAGACGAGCGCGACGACGATGACCAGGACGAGGACGGCCATCTGCGCGTCGGAGCGCAGCCCCAGCGCGCCGGCGAGCATGACCAGCGCGACCCCGCCGAGCAGCAGCAGCCACGCCCTGCCGGACACCCGGCGCGTGGCCTGCTCGCCGAGGGTGGCGGCGTCGTCGTCCGGCGCGGGCTCGCGCAGGACGGCGGAGCCGACGTCGCTCATGATTCCTTGACCGCGATGGTCTCGACCGTGTTGGCGATGGTCTCGAACGCGTCGGCCGCGTCCTCCAACCGGTCGATGACCTGCTTCAGTTTCAGGACGGTCAGAGTGTCGTACTCGCCACTGAACAGCTTGGCGAGCAGTTTGCGGTAGACCTTGTCGCCCTGGTTCTCCAGCCGGTTGATCTCGATCCAGTACTCGTTGAGCTCCTTCATCGAGCGCAGCCTCGGCATGGCCTCAGCGGTCAACTCCGCCGCGCGTTCCAGCACCTCGACCATGTGGACGATCCCCTTGGGGAACTCCTCGATCTTGTAGAGGTCGACGAGGTCGGCGGCCTCCTCCATCTCGTCCATCACGTCGTCGATCGTGGAGGCCAGCCGGTAGATGTCCTCGCGGTCGAACGGGGTGATGAACGTTTCGTTGAGCCGGCGCATGATCGCATGGGTGCATTCGTCGGCGGCGTGCTCGCACGCGCGCATCTTCTCCGCGATCGCCGCCCGATCGGCACCGTCGCTGATGAGCTCCACGAGCAGCCTGGCGCCGGTAACCAGGTTGTTCGCCGAGTCGGCGAACATGTCGTAGAAGCTGTCCTCACGCGGCGTGAGACGCAAGCGCACGTCGTTCTCCTGATGTGCCGGAACAGTCCGCAGAGGATCGTAGGCGCTACCAGCCGTAAAAAGAACCTTTGCCCCAGCTTCGGCTGGTGTCCTCCATCCTCTCACTTCCAAGATTGCCCCGGATCATCAGGTACATACCCCTCGCGAGGCCCGTATCTGCGGGGATGCGGGGTGTTCCGGCGTGCCGCGGCGGTCCGCCGACCGGCAGTCAAGATCGCGAGTGAGATTCGTTACAGAGGGTGTCCGCGGGTGGGCGAAGATGAACCGGAGAAGACGAACCGGAGAAGAC
>JBOHBY010000399.1:0-4916 GCA_050698635.1 Spirillospora sp. | reverse complement strand
CCCACCACGGCCGCTCCCACCTTGACCCGCAGCGTGGCCTTCGCCCGCAGCGTGTCTTTCAGCCGCATGTGGCCTTCAACCGCATGTCGCTCCCCGATCCGCGCCCAGGGCCCCGGCCTCGCGCGCGGGGGCTCCGTCGGCGCAGCGTAGCGTCTCCGGGTCCGCGGAGGTGTGCGCAATCGCCGGGAAGGGTGTTCGGGGCGCCGTTCCTGAGCCGCCGGCGCCGCCATTCTCGTGCGGCCCGGCGACCGCGGACGAGTTCATCGCCTGTCTCCGGCGAACTCTCCGCCGAATTGAAGTGGAACGGCCGGTGACCACCAATGTCACCGAACGGCCTGGATTCCCGGCTGACCTAATACCGTGCGTCGCTAATGCGATTCGGCCGCCGATGACGGGCGCGCCGTTCCGGACGGGTCGTTAATGGAGAGACCGCCGCGGTCCCGGGGGACGGCGGGTGCTGGCGTCCGCGCCATACACGGAGGTTGCTGGAGAGGGATATGGCGCGGACTGCCGCCCTTCCCGGGGCCGCGGCGGCACCGGCGGACGTGGCGAGGTTGGGGAACAGCGGATCACCTTGCAGTGCTGCCTGGCCACGCGATCGCCGGAACCCGGCCGGACGGCGACGGTGTGACGCCTTCGAGACGGAGGAGATTCGAAGGACGCCGCACGTCAGGCCGGGGGTCGTGGCGGGAGGGACGGAGCCTGCCCTCCCGCGCGCGCTGGGCCGCTGGGCGTGTCGGTGCGGTGCGCTCGACCACCTCGATCCGTGCGATGAGCCGTTGCGTGGTAGCGGCCTCCAGGAAGTCGCCGACGTCGCGGTCCTTCGGCGGCAGCGCCCACCAGTGGCCGGTGAACGGGCCGAACCAAATGGTCCAGCCCGGAAATCGCCTGCCGAGCGCGTCCACCTCTGCTGCGTGGTCGACTGCGGTCATCGCGCGACTCTCCTGCACAACTGACTTTTATTTCGTCTCCATTAATTGAGACAGTCAGAGTGTGTCCCCGGACGCAGATGCCGTCAATGGATGTTGGCATTATTCGTCGGCCGCACGGCGACGAAAACAACCGACGAAAACGGTGCGCCGACGCGGGTTTAACCGCTGGTCGGGAACCCCAAGTTCACCCCTCCGTGACTGGGGTCCAACCAGCGTGACGTGACCGCCTTCGTGCGCGTATAGAAGTGCACGCCTTCCATCCCGTGCGCATGACTGTCACCGAACAGTGAGTCCTTCCAGCCGCCGAAGGAGTAGTAGGCCATCGGCACCGGGATCGGCACGTTGACGCCGACCATGCCGACCTCGACCTCGTTCTGGAACCGGCGCGCCGCCCCGCCGTCGTTGGTGAAGATGGCGGTGCCGTTGCCGTACGGATTGGCCGCGATCAGCTCCATGGCCTCCTCGTACGACCCGGACCGCACCACCGACAGCACCGGGCCGAAGATCTCGTCCTTGTAGGCGTCCATCTCGGGGGTGACGTGGTCGAGGACGGTCGGGCCGAGCCAGAACCCGTCCCCGGCGCCGCCGAGGACGTCCGGAGCGCGCCCGTCGATGGCGAGCGTGGCGCCCTGCGCGACGCCGCCGTCCAGGTAGGACGCCACCTTGTCGCGGTGCGCCCGCGTCACCAGCGGCCCCATCTCCGACTCGGCGTTGTCGCCCGGCCCGACCTTGAGCTTGGCGACCCGCTCCCTGACCTTGGCCATCAGCTCGTCGCCGACCGGGTCGACGGCGACGACCACGGAGATCGCCATGCACCGCTCCCCCGCCGAGCCGAACCCGGCGGACACGGCCGCGTCGGCGGCGAGGTCGAGGTCGGCGTCCGGGAGGACCAGCATGTGGTTCTTCGCCCCGCCGAGCGCCTGCACCCGCTTGCCGTTCTCCGCCGCCGTCGCGTAGATGTAGCGGGCGATCGGGGTGGAGCCGACGAAGCTGACCGCCTTGACGTCGGGGTGGTGCAGCAGCCCGTCCACCGCGACCTTGTCGCCGTGGACGACGTTGAACACGCCGTCCGGCAGGCCCGCCTCGGCCCACAGCTCGGCGAGCCGCACCGACGCCGACGGGTCCTTCTCCGACGGCTTCAGCACGAACGTGTTCCCGCACGCGATCGCGACCGGGAACATCCACATCGGCACCATCGCCGGGAAGTTGAACGGCGTGATCCCGGCGGCGACGCCGAGCGGCTGCAGGATCGAGTACGCGTCGATCCGCGTCGACACGTTCTCCGAGAACCCGCCCTTGAGCAGGTGCGGGATGCCGCAGGCGAACTCGACGACGTCCAGCCCGCGGGCCACCTCACCGGCCGCGTCCGACACGACCTTGCCGTGCTCGGACGAGATCAGCCGCGCCAGCTCGTCGCGGTGCGCCTCCACCAGCTCGCGGAACCTGAACAGCACCCGCGTGCGCTTGGACAGCGACGCGTCCCGCCAGCCGGGGAACGCGGCCTTCGCGGCGGCCACGGCCGCGTCGACCTCGGCCCGCGCGGCGAAGTCGACCGTCCCGGCGAGACGTCCCGACGCGGGCTCGTAGATGTCGCCGCGCTGTGCCGACTGCCCGGCGAACGGCTTCCCGCCGATCCAGTGCGTGACGTGCTTGCTCATCAAGCCCCTTCCTCCGATGCCGCGGCGACGGCCTCGAGCGAGGCGATCAGGATGCCGAGACCCTCGACGGCCTCGGCGTCGGTCAGGGTCATCGGCGGCGCCATCCGCACCACGTTGCCGTACAGGCCGCCCTTGCCGATCAGCAGCCCCCGCTCACGGGCCGCCTCCATCACCGCCGCGGCCAGCGGCGGGCTCGGCTCGCCGGTCGCGGGGTCGACGAGCTCGACCGCGAACATCAGCCCCTTGCCCCGCACTTCCTTGACGATCCGCAACCGCTCCCCCGCCGACGCCAGCCCACCGATGATCGTCGCGCCCTGCTTGGCGGCGTTGGCCTGGAGGTCGTGGTCCAGGAGGTAGTCGAGGGTCGCGTTCGCCGCGGCCATCGAGATCGGGTTGCCGCCGAACGTGGAGATCCCGACGGCGTGCAGACCGTCCATGAGGTCGCCGCGCGCGACGACGCCGCCGACCGCGAAGCCGTTCCCGAGGCCCTTGGCGAAGGTCATCATGTCCGGGGTGACGCCGTGGCCGCCGATGCCCCAGAAGCTCTGGCCCGTCCGCCCCCAGCCGGTCTGGACCTCGTCGGAGATCAGCAGGATGCCGGACTCGTCCAGGACCCTCTTGTACGCGGCGAGCAGCCCGTCCGGCGGCATCGTGAACCCGCCGACGCCCTGGATCGGCTCGGCGATCAGCGCGGCGACGTCCCCGCCGGTCGAGGTGGCGAGCACGTGCCGCAGGTCCTGGACGCAGGCGCCCGTGTACTGCTCGTCCGTCATGCCCGCGAACTGCGGCAGCTGCCGGTCGGCGCCGTGCAGGAAGTGGACGTCCAGCGGCGAGAACGACACGTTCGTCCAGGCGCGGTTGCCGGTGACGCCCGTCGCGGCGAACGACCGGCCGTGGTAGCTCTGCCGCATCGCGAGGACCTGCTGGCTGCGCCGCGCGTACGCGGCCAGCAGCAGCGCCGTCTCGTTCGCCTCCGTCCCGGAGTTGGTGAAGAACACCTTCGCGTCCGGGATGCCCGACAGCCGGGCGATCTTCTCGGCCAGCTCGACCTGCCCCCGCAGCAGGTACGCGGTGGAGGTGTGCACGACGCCGGTGGCCAGCTGCCGCTCCACCGCCTCACGCACCTCCGGCACGTCGTACCCGAGCATGTTCGTGAGGATGCCCGTGAAGAAGTCGAGGTAGCCCTTGCCATCGGCGTCGGTCACGCGGTTGCCCTTGCCGCCGACGATCTCGATGGGGTTCTGGTAGTTGAGCGCGACCCAGGACGGCATGACCGCCCGGTGGCGCTTGAGCAGATTCGCGTGTTCCGACATGCCTCAAGTCTTGTTCGCCCAGGACCTGGCGAAAACCCCCAGAGTGTCAGGACCCAACCCCTACCGTTAACGCATTGCTGGTCGCCGCCATGGTGTGACGGTGTGATCAGCGCTGTTGACACCGTGTCCGGATAGGATCGCGGTGATGTTGCCCACTGTCGACGACGTACTCCAGCTCGACGCGGTCCGCCGCGGCCAGCCGCGCGTCGTCGCGGGCGCGGACCGCACCGGCAACCGGGTCCGCTGGGTGCACGTCGCCGAGGTCACCGACATCGCGCACCTGCTGCACGGGGGCGAGCTCGTCCTCACCACCGGGATCGCGCTGCCGGACGAGCCCGACCGCCTGCGCGCCTACATCTCCGAGCTCGCCGAGGTCGGCGTCAGCGGGCTGATGATCGAGCTGGGCCGCCGTTATCTCACCGTCCTGCCGCCCGCGCTGGTCGGCGCCGCCGAGGACCACGGGCTGCCCGTGATCGTCCTGGCGCACGAGCCGGCGTTCGTCGACATCACCGAGTCGGTGCACGCCCGCATCGTGCAGGACCAGTTCGCCGAGCTCCGCGCGTCCGAGCAGCTCCACGAGATCTTCACGCAGCTGTCGGTGGAGGGCGCGTCCACCGACGAGGTCGTCCGGCAGGTCGCCTCGCTGGGCGGGCACCCGGTCGTCTTGGAGAACCTCGCCCACCAGGTCCTCGCCGCCGACGCTTCCGGGGCCGACCCGTCGGAGCTGCTGTCGGCGTGGGAGACGCGGTCCCGCGCCGTCCGGCCCGGCCGCCGGACGGGCTACGACGCGTCGTCCGGCTGGCTGGTCACCATGGTCGGCGCCCGCGGGGAGGACTGGGGCCGCCTGATCATCGACCTGGGCGCCCCGCCGTCGGCGCGCGAGACGGTCCTGATCGAGCGGGCCGCCACGACCCTCGCCCTCGGCCGCCTCCTCGACCGGCACGCCGAGAGCGTCGAACGCCAGGCGCACGGGACGATCATCGCCCGCATCCTCGCGCACGCCTACTCCGACC
>JBOHBY010000398.1:0-1610 GCA_050698635.1 Spirillospora sp. | reverse complement strand
GAGCAGGGCCACGCCCCGGCGATCATGTTCGCCGAGATCGGGCTCGGGCTGGCGGCGGCCGCCGAGGGACGGCTCGACGACGCCGAGGACCGTCTCGAACGCCTGCTCCGCGCCGCCTCGCCCGAGGAGTTCCCGCCGCTGTACCTGCCGATCGTGCAGAGCGCCCTGGGCAGGGTCGCCGGTGCCCGCGGCGATGCGGCGGCCGCGCTGACCTACCAGCGCGACGCGCTGACCGTCGCGCTCCGGCTGGAGGCGCCCCGCGACACGGCCGTGGCCCTGGAGGGGCTGGCCTGGGCACTGGCGCTGTCGGGGTACCACCGGGAGGCGGCCGAGGCGCTCGGGCGGGCGGCGTCGGTCCGGGAGTCCAGTGGCGTCCACCCTGGCCAGGGCGAACAGGCCGAGGCACGGCGTGCCGAGGAGAGGGCTCGGAGCGCGCTAGGCGAAGATGCGTTCGCGGCGGCGTTCGCGACGGGCGGCGCCCTGGAGACCGTCGAGATCCTGCGGCGCGCCGAGCGCGTCCCGCCGGAAGGCGCCTCGACCTGGGCCATTAATGCGTAATTTGTCCGTATTGCAAGTAGGTCGCGAAACGACACGAAATCATCACGGACCCTTGTGGCGCCGCCGCCCATGAATGATCATGACCGGTCGTGAGGCGACGGGGGCTGGTACTCAGGCGGATGGCGGGGGACAGGACGCTGATCCTGGCCGCGTGCGCGACCGCGCTGTTCGCCACGACCGTCCTCGCCGCCCTGGTCGGCTACACCGGATCGGTGACCCGTGAGGGGCTGCGCCGCACGCTCGCCGACGCGACGTTCGAGTCGGTCGGGATCACCGTCGGCACCCACGTCCCGGCCAACGGGCTCGACAAGGCACGGACGCAGGTCGACCAGACGCTCAAGCGGCTGTACGGGCCCGACGTCCCGCTGACGGTCTCGGTGGGCGTGCGCAGCGACTCCTACACCCTGCCGGGCCAGGAGAAGAGCAAGCATCCCGAGCTGACCGCGTTCGGCACCTACACCGGGATCGACAAGCACGCGCGGCTGACCCGCGGGCGCTGGCCGGGCGCCGACCCTGCCGCCGCGCGCGAGGGCGAGGTGCAGGCGGCCCTGCCCGGCGCCGCCGCCCGCGCCATGCGCGCCGACGTCGACGACGTGCTCACCGTCCGCGGCCGGGTCGACAAGAGGTCCGTCGTGAGGGTCCGCGTCGTCGGGCTGTTCGACGTCCCGGACCCGGAGAGCTACTTCTGGCAGGGCGACCGGCTCGTCACCAGCGGCGTCGAGAAGCTCGACTACACGACCCACGGGCCGTTCGTGGTGCCGCCCGACGTGTTCGCCGCCCGCTTCACCGGGACCGGCGCGGACGCCCGCTTCACCGTCATGCCCGACCTGCGCGGGGTGGGGTCGGGCGACCTCAAACCCCTCGGCGACCGCGTCACCAACGCGGAGGAGACCTTCACGAAGGCGGGCGGCGGGTCGCAGTTCTCCGTCGTGACCGAGCTGCCGGAGCTGACCGCCCAGCTCGACGACGCGGTGCTCGTGGCACGGTCCACGATGCTGATCCCGGTGATCCAGCTCGTCCTGCTGGCCGGGGTCGCGTGGCTGCTCATCGCC
>JBOHBY010000397.1:0-2393 GCA_050698635.1 Spirillospora sp. | reverse complement strand
GGCCATGACCGCCGCCAGTGCCGCGGCCCGTACCGCGACGTCGATGGCCAGGCGGACGAGTGCCGCCGCGATGCGCGCGGTCTCCTCAGGGGTGAAGATCGGTGCCGCTTCCTTGTAGAGCGGGACGGCGGTCGCCCATCTGCTGAGGCGTTTCAGGTCCGTCATGGGTGGGAGGGGGCCGAGTGCGCAGCGGCCGTGGAGAAGGGCGACATCCTGGGTGGGAGTGCGCGCTAAGGCGGCGTTGGGTGTGCCTGTTTCGTAGTGCACCAGGTCCAGGCGGGTGCGGCCCGCGAAGAACAGCATCGGGACGACGCCCTCGGCCCGTTCCTGGACGAAGACGTGCAGGTCGACGTCGCTGCCCGCGTTTCCGAGCCCGGCCGCGAGCGACCCGACCAGGTACACCGCGTCGCCCTCCAGGCAGCTTCCGAGGACGTCGATGACCTCCTCCGGGTCCAGGCCCACCGGGCGCAGCGCGACGCGGACCTCGTCCGCGCAGACCGGCGTGTCCGGCGTGTCCGGCGTGTCTGGCGTGTCTGGCGTGTCTGGCGTGTTCATGCGGGCTGGCCCGTCCTGCGGAAGCCCGTCCGGCGGAAGTCCTCGCTCAGCTCCAGCAGCTCCGCCATCGGGGCGATGCGGCGCTCCAGCTGGGTGAGGCCATCGCCGCTGCGGATCGCCGCGAGGGTCTCGTCGAGCGTCCACACCGTGGCGCGCAGCAGCTGGTTCGCGTAGATCGCCATGCGGTAGCCGAGCCGTCCGAGAGCGCGCAGCGAGACGTGCGGGTAGGCCGTCGGGATGCTGACGAGCGGTGCCGGATGCGTCCACCGGCGGGCCACCTCAAGCGCCTCGCTGCCGTCCTTGCGACGGGTGTGCAGCAGGACGAGGTCGGCGCCCGCGTCGGCGTAGCGGACCGCGCGGGCCAGCGCCGCGTCCATGCCCTCCTGGGCGATGAGCGCCTCGGTCCGCGCGATCACCAGGAAGTCGGGGTCGAGCGTGACCCGGCGCGCCTCGGCGATCTTCTCGGCGAAGCTCTCGGTGTCCTCCAGGTCGCGCGGGCCGCCGCCGAGGAAGCTGTTGCGCTTGGGGAAGGCGCTGTCCTCGACGCAGACCCCGGCGATGCCGCTGCCGCTGAAGTCGCGGACGGCCCGGATCCACGTCTCGACCGTGCCGTAGCCGTTGTCGGCGTCCACCACCAGCGGCAGGTCCGACGCCGCGGCGATGGAGCGCGACACCGCCAGCATCTCGGCGAAGCCGAGCAGGTTGCGGTCGGGCAGCCCGTGCACGGCCGACACCTCCAGGCTGCTCGCCCAGCCGCCGTCGAATCCCGCGCGCTCGGCCAGCCGGCTGACCAGCGCGTTGTGCACCCCGACCAGCGCGACCGGGAGCTCGCCCCCGGCCATCACGGCGCGGCGCAGCCGCGTGGACGCTCTCGTCCCCATGTCGTCTCCTCGTCCGGAACTCGCTGTTGGTTCGCCGCCGGTGGCCGCCGCGGATGTGTCAGGCGGCCCACGGGCGCGGTTCGGCCAACGCGGCGCGCGGGTTCGCGTCGGCCCAGAAGGTGAAGGAGGTCGCCAGGCTGTCGTGGACGGGAGGCAGGAGCACGGTCGGCTCCGGCGCCTCCGCCATGGACACGTACGGGACGAACTCGCTCAGCAGCTCGATGACCCGCAGCTGGCGGCCGGTGAGCTCGGCCCGCGCGAACGGCAGGAGGAACCGGTCCCAGCGCTCCGCCGAGATGATCGGCGGCGGGGCCAGGCAGGCCGCGCCGTGCCGCGCCCGCCAGGCGTTGAGCGCCCCGTAGGCGCCCTGCACCAGCTCCTCGGTGGTCAGCGCGGCGGTGCCGGTGCCGAGCACGACCGGTTCGGGCGGGCCGGGCGGGCCGGGCGGGCCAGGCGCGGGCCCGGTGTCCAGGGCGGACAGGACGGCGTCGGCGACGTCGTCCACGGGCACCATCTCGACCGTCCCCTTCGGCTCGCCCACCAGCGCGGGCGCCAGGCCCGACACGCAGGCGCGGGCGAAGGTGTAGAGGCCGGAGAAGCGCGCGATGCGGCCGTCGGTGCGGCGGCCGATGATCAGCGGCGGGCGGACGACGGTGCACCGGGGATGCTCCGCGACCAGGCGTTCCGCCGCCGCCTTCGACCACTCGTAGGAATTGCGGTAGTCGGAGAGGTCGGGCGACGACGTGTCGCCGCGCAGGCCGATCGCGAACGCCGTCGACACGTGTATCAGGTGAGTGTCGCCACCGGCCAGGTCCAGGACGGCCTCGGTGCTGCGGACGTTGCCCGCCCACGCGTCGTCCGGCTCCTGGTTCCAGCGTGTCGTCGCGGCCGTGTGGACGATCGCGTCGAAACGGCGCGGCAGGTCGTCGGGTGGCGGCTCGGCTCCGAGCCGCCACC
>JBOHBY010000396.1:0-2431 GCA_050698635.1 Spirillospora sp. | reverse complement strand
GCGCGGTGCGGCCGGGCCGAAGACGTTCGGTGACTGGCTCGCCGGGCTGTTCGCGCTCGCCCGGCAGGAGGTGCTCGACCCGGGCGCGTCCGTCCTCGGCGTCCTCGACGAGCTGGTCGGCGCCATGGGCGAGGACGACTTCCTCGTCGCGCTGCCCGCGCTGCGGCAGGCGTTCCAGTTCTTCCCGCCCCGCGAGCGCGAGACGATCGCGCGGGGACTGCTGGACCGCCGCGGCCTGCACGGCTCGCCCCGGGCCCTCCTGCGCGCGCAGGCCACACCCTTGATGACCGCCGAAGCCCGCGCCTTGGAGGCACGCGTCGACAGGGCGCTCACGGCCGCGGGACTGACCCGGGAAGGAGCGTCGTGATCCCCCCTGACCTGGAACGATGGCGGCTCGTCCTCGGCGCGCCCGCCGAGTCGTGTACGGGCGCGCTGGACGGCGCGGGCGCCGAACGCGACGCCGCGCTCGACTGGCTGTACGGCCGTGACCCCGACCTCGGCGAACGCGGCGTCCGGCGCGGATCCGGCTCGGGGGGCGGCGGCAAGGCCGATCCCGCGAACCGTGACCGCACCGGGGGCGGCGAGCCGTCGCAGCTCACCACCGTCGACTGGCTCGACGCCGTGCACCGGCTGTTCCCGAAGGAGACGATCGAGCGGCTCGAACGCGACGCCGTAGAACGCTACGAGATCCACGAGGTCGTCACCGACCCCGCCGTCCTGGAACGGATCGAGCCCGACGAGACGCTGCTGCGCGCCGTGCTGCGCACCAAGCACCTGATGGACCCCGAGGTCCTCGCCCTCGCCCGGCGGATCGTGGAGACGGTCGTCCGGCAGCTGATGGAGCGGCTCGCGACCGAGGTCAGGCAGGCGTTCCACGGCACCCGGTCACGGCGCCCCACCCGGCTGAAGAACTCCCGCAACTTCGACTTCCACCGGACGATCCGCGCCAACCTCGCGCACTACCGTCCCGACGAGCGCCGCCTCTACATCGAGAGCCCCCGCTTCGTCGCCCGGACGCGACGGCACGTCGAGCAGTGGCAGATGATCCTGCTCGTGGACCAGTCGGGGTCCATGGCCGCGTCCGTGATCCACTCCGCCGTCACCGCCGCGTGCCTGTGGGGGCTGCCCGGCCTCAGGACGCATCTCGTCGCGTTCGACACGTCCGTGGTCGACCTGACGTCCGACGTCACCGACCCCGCCGAGCTGCTGATGAAGGTGCAGCTCGGCGGCGGCACCGACATCGCCAAGGCCGTCGGGTACGGGGCGGGGCTGGTGGACAACCCGCGGCGGGCGATCGTCGCGGTCATCACCGACTTCTACGAGGGCGGCGACGCCCACCTGCTCGTCCGGCAGGTGCGGCAGCTCGTCGAGCAGGGGACGCACGTGCTCGGACTGGCCGCGCTCGACGAGGACGCCAACCCCGACTACGACCGGGTCATGGCGCAGCGCCTCGCCGACGCCGGAGCGCACGTCGGCGCGATGACACCCGGGCAGCTCGCGGAGTTCGTCGCGGAGAAGATCGGCCGATGACGCCGCCGGCGGCACGCGCCGACCTCCTCTCCCTGACACCGGACGCGCTGGTGGCGCTCGCCAACCGCGGCCTGGTCAAACGCGCCGCCAAGGACCTCGACGCGGGCGCCGGTCCGGAGATCACCGTCGCGGCGGACGGCGCCGTCGACGGCGCGTACCCGGACGGCACGACGACGTCCCTGCCCGCCGGCGCCGGGCTGGACGCCGCGACCTGCTCCTGCGCGGCGACCGGCACCTGCCGCCACCAGCTCTGCCTGATCCTCGCCTACCAACGCCACGCCACCACCACCACCGAGCCCGAGGAGGAGGCGGCGCCCTGGACACCAGGCATATTCACCGACGACGAACTGGCCCGCGTCCTCGGGCAGCGCGCCATCACCGCCGCCCGCCGCACGTTCCGCACCGGCTACTCCGCGAAGATCCGCCGCCCTGACGCCGGTGATCCGGTGGCGCAGGTCGAGTTGCAGACGTGCACCGTCCGGTTCCTCGTGCCGGGCGAGCTGGGCTACGTCCACACCGACGCGGTCGCGGCGCTCCGAGGCGAGGTCGCGGTCCTGGCCGTCTGGGCGTTCCGGGCCGCCGACGAGCGCGGCCTGACCGGCGGCGAGATCCGCCTTGACGTCGGCGGCGAACCCGGAAAGGCGACCGGCACCGACGGGCTCGAAGCGGTACTGGACCTCATCGATCAGGTCCTCCTCGAAGGCGCCGTGCATTCCGGGCCGGTCCTGGCCGCCTCGCTGGAACGCGCCGCCGCCGAGCTCTCGGCCCGCGCCCTGCACTGGCCCGCCGCCGCCCTGGGCGATCTGGCCGGGCAGCTCGCCGCCCACCACGAACGCCGCGCCGACCACGATCCCCGGCGGCTCGCCGACCACCTCGCCGAACTCCACGCCCGGCACCGCGC
>JBOHBY010000395.1:0-3002 GCA_050698635.1 Spirillospora sp. | reverse complement strand
CGGTCGGACGGTGCGCGGGCTCCTTGGTCAGGCAGGCCGAGACCAGGTCGCGCATCGGACCGGCCAGGTCGCCGAGATCCGGCTCGCCGGTCAGGATGCGGTGCATGACCGTGGCCATCTCGTCGTTGCCGAACGCGGGACGTCCCGTGGCGGCGAACACCATGGTCGTGCCCCAGGCGAACATGTCGGACGCCGTACTGACCTCGCCGCCGGTGAAGTGCTCGGGTGCCATGTAGGCGGGGGTGCCGACGTTCTGCGTCTCCCCGGCGGCGCCCAGGGCGCGCGCTACGCCGAAGTCGATGACGCGTGGGCCGTCCGGGCCCATCACCACGTTGTGCGGTTTGAAGTCACGGTGGACGATCCCGGCCTGATGGATCGCGGTGAGCGCGGTGAGGGTGCTGACGGCGAGCCGTTCCAGGGCGCCGCCGGTGCGCGGCCCCTCAGAGCGCACGACATGGTGCAGGGTCACGCCGGGGACGTACTCGCTGACGATGTAGGGCTGGTCGCCCGCCACGTCGGCGTCGAGGACCTGGGCGGTGCAGAACCGCGCCACGCGCTTGGCGACCTCCAGTTCGCGGACGAAGCGCGCGCGGGCGGAGGCGTCGCTGGTGAGCCCGCCGTGCAGCAGCTTGATGGCGACGTGGTCGGTGGTGCGGAGTGACTCGGTCCCACCGGCCGGGCGGCCCACGAAGACCGATCCCTGACCGCCCTCGCCCAGGCGGCCGAGGATCTCGTACCCGCCCAGTTCGGTCGGGTCGCCCGACCTCAGTGGAAGGGCGTCCGGCATCGTCCTGTCCGTCACACCACTCGCTCCCCATCGCTTTTCGGCTCGTCGCCAGAGCGCCCACCAGCCTATGGGCAGATGATGGTAGGCGCTCCGCAAACTAGATGATCTAGCACGGTGGCATCATGAGGGTAAGTGGACTACAGTCCGAATCATGCGGGGAGGAGACGGTGATGGACCGTGGTCCGGCCGGTGGCAGGCGCGTCGACCTGGAGTTGATGCGGACGCCGCCGCCCAAGGAGCGGGCGGACGCCGCGCGCAACCGCGCCAAGGTGCTCGAGGCCGCCGCCGCGCTGTTCGCACGGCACGGCGTCGAGTCGGTCTCGATGGACGCGGTCGCCACGGCGGCCGGCGTGGGCAAGGGAACCCTCTTTCGCCGGTTCGGCGACAAGGCGGGCCTGGCGGTGGCCCTTCTCGACGAACGCGAACGTGACTTGCAGGACGCGATCCTGTCCGGCCCTGCGCCGCTCGGTCCGGGCGGTGGGGACGCCGCCGTCCATGCGTCCGAACGGCTGCACGCCTTCGCCGACGCCTACCTGGACTACGTGCTGGACCATCTCTCCCTGGTCCGCATGTCGGAAACGGCTTCGCCGGGTGCGCGGTACCGCATCGGGGCGTACGGCTTCTGGCATCGGCACCTGACGATCCTCCTCGACCAGAGCGTCCCTGACGCGGAGGCACTGGCGCATGGGCTGCTGGCCGTCCTCGGTGCGGAGCATCTGACCGCGATGGTCGAGAGCGTGGGACGGGAACGCGCGCGCGCCGCCGTACACGCGTTCTTCACCGCCGCAGTCTCCTAGAGGCGGAAACGCCAAGGCCCCTGTTGCGTGGTGCAACAGGGGCCGGGACGAGAGCGTGGATCAGGCCGGGTCGGGGGAGCGACGTTCGGCGCCGCCTTCCGCCCGGCCGTTCTCGTTGCCCGGTGGACCCTCCGGGGCGTGATTGCGTTCCAGTCGCGCGGCGACGACGAGGGCGCGCAGCGAGGTGGTCTTCACGTGTTCTCGGTGCGAGTGGGTGCGGGTCCTGGGGATGCTGCTCGGCACGGGTCACCTCCATGGGGCGTGGACATGGGTGCTACCGGCTCACCGGCTTTCGCACGGTAGTTGCAACCGCAAGATCTTTATCGCTATTCCGAGTGATCGTTCCGTTTGCGGCCCGTCCGGTTCCGGCCGCGCGCGTGCCGCTGATGGGCTGACCAACGGCGGCCGAACAATCGTGCGTTTTTCTCACCAGCGGGGATCTGTCGCTTGTTCCCCACTCTCGTCCGGGCCTGTCGGCTGTCCCGGACGCTCAACTGGGTAGGTATCCGAAGATTCTGACGCTCCCGCGCCGCCGTCTCCTGGAGAACCACGTGATCACGAAGCTGCTCGTCGCCAACCGGGGCGAGATCGCCGTCCGCGCCTTCCGCGCGGCCTACGAACTCGGCATCGCCAGCGTCGCCGTCTACGCGCACGAGGACCGGCTGTCCCTGCACCGGCAGAAGGCTGACGAGGCGTACGAGATCGGCGAGCACGGCCATCCCGTCCGCGCCTACCTGGACGTCGACGGCATCGTGGAGACCGCGCTGCGCGTCGGCGCCGACGCCGTCTACCCCGGCTACGGGTTCCTGTCGGAGAGCCCGGAGCTGGCGGAGGCGTGCGAGCGCAACGGGATCAAGTTCGTCGGCCCGCCGTCGTCGGTGCTGAGCCTCGCGGGAAACAAGATCGAGGCGGTCGCGGCGGCGCGGCGCGCGGGCCTGCCCGTGCTTCGCTCGGTGACGCCCGAGCCCGGACGGGAGCTGGCGGCGGCCGACGAGGTCGGGTTCCCGCTGTTCGTCAAGGCCGCGGCCGGTGGCGGCGGACGTGGCCTGCGCCGCGTCGACCACCGCGAGGACCTCGCCGCCGCGGTCGACACCGCGCGCCGCGAGGCGGAGAGCGCGTTCGGCGACCCGACGGTGTTCCTGGAGCAGGCGGTGGACCGGCCGCGCCACATCGAGGTGCAGGTCCTCGCCGACGAGGCCGGGCACATCGTCCACCTGCGCGAACGTGACTGCTCGGTGCAGCGCCGCCACCAGAAGGTCGTGGAAATCGCGCCCGCGCCCGGCCTCGACCCGGACGTGGCGCGGCGGCTCTGCGAGGACGCGGTCCAGTTCGCCCGCGAGATCGGCTACGCGAACGCGGGCACCGTGGAGTTCCTCGTGGACGACCGCGGCGACCACGTCTTCATCGAGATGAACCCG
>JBOHBY010000394.1:0-1833 GCA_050698635.1 Spirillospora sp. | reverse complement strand
TGCCCGACCCCACGGCGCGGCTGCTCGACCGTCTGACGGAGGCGTGCGAGACGCGTTTCGAACGCGCGACCATCCGGCGCATCGTCCCGCCACCGGGCGAGGACGGCCGCTCAGACCCGCCGCACCTCCTGCTGACCCACCTGGAGGACGGGTTCGTCCGCCAGTACCGCATCGGCGCCCACGTGGGTCAGGTGACCGACGCGGACGTGGACGCGTTCGTCCGCCACGTACACGCCGACGGAACCGACCACGGGTCCGAACTGGTCTACCTGGGCCCGGCACCCGCGCGCTCACTGCGCGACGACGCGCTGCGGCGCGGCATCCGCGTACGCAGCCTCACCGAGTTCCAGGGCCTGGTCGACCTGTCGGAGTACGTGACCGCCCAGACGGGACGTCTCTCCGCGGGCGGCCTGTACCCGCCGCCCCTGTACGTCCCGCAGCGCTACCGGGAGATCGACCGTTTCCGCAGCGACGGCGCGTCCGGCGAGGAGAACGGTTCGGCCGCGGACGTGCGCGAAGACGTGGTCAGCGAGATGCTGCGCCTGCTGGCCGCCGACCACGGCCGGTTCCTGCTGCTGCTCGGCGACTTCGGCCGCGGCAAGACGTTCGCCCTGCGGGAGCTCGCCAGACGCATCCCCGAGGAGCTGCCGCACGTCATCCCGATCCTGATCGAGCTGCGGGCCCTGGACAAGGCGCACTCGGTGGACGGTCTCGTCGCCGCGCACCTGGCCAACCACGGCGAGGAGCTGATCGACCTCAAGGCGTTCCACTACATGCTCCGCCAGGGCCGCATCGTGCTGCTCTTCGACGGGTTCGACGAGCTGGTCACGCGGATGACCTACGACAAGGCCACCGACCACCTCGACACGCTGCTGCAGGCCGCCCAGGACAAGGCCAAGATCGTGGTGGCGAGCCGCACGCAGCACTTCAAATCGCAGGCGCAGGTGCTGACGGCGCTGGGCGAGAAGGTCAGCGTGCTGCCGCACAGACGCGTCCTGGGGCTGGAGGATTTCGCACCACCGCAGGTCCGCTCGTACCTGGTGAACCGGTACGGGGACGAGGCCATAGCCGAGGCACGGCTGACGCTCCTGTCCGGCATCGAGGAACTGCTGGCGCTGACGTCCAACCCGCGGATGCTGTCGTTCATCGCCGACCTGCCCGAGGAGCGCCTCCGCGCGGTCGCCCAGGCGCGCAGGGCCGTCAGCCCAGCCGACCTGTACCACGAGATCCTGTCGTCGTGGCTGGCGTACGAGGCCGACCGGGTCGGCGGCGTGGGCGGCCCGTCCGGGCTGAAGGCGGACGACATGTGGCGCGCCGTGGGAACGCTCGCGCTGCGGCTCTGGGAGGGCAACGAGCAGTTCCTGCGCCTCGCCGAGCTCACCGACGTCGCGGACACGCTCACCGGTCTCGCCGGAGGCCGCATGTCACCGCACCAGGTGACGCACGCCGTCGGCGCCGGGAGCCTGCTGATCCGCACCGACGAGGGCCTGTTCGGGTTCATCCACACCTCGGTCATGGAATGGCTCGTCGCGCGTCACATCGCGGACGAGTTCGCCAAGGGCGAGGCACCGTCCGCGCTGGGGCGCCGTGCGCTGACCCAGCTGACCGTCGATTTCCTCTGCGACCTCGCCGACACGCGCGCGTGCCAGGAGTGGGCGGCCGTGGTGCTCGCCGACCCCGATGCCGACGACCTGGCCCGCGCCAACGCGATCCGCATCACGACACGGCTGCGCACACCGGCGCGCACGGATCTGCGTGGCGCGCGCCTACAGGGCGAGGACCTCTCCTATCGCGACCTACAGGAAGTCGACCTCACCGGCGCCGACCTCACCG
>JBOHBY010000393.1:0-2969 GCA_050698635.1 Spirillospora sp. | reverse complement strand
GCTCGCCGCCGTCGGCCGCGCGCACCAGGCGGCGGGGGACTGCGGGCCCGTCGGCTGGGACGAGCCGGCGTGGCGCGCGATGCTCGCCACCCCAGGTTTCTACTACTACCTGGCCGAAGACGGGTTCCTCGCCTACCGGTGGGCCGAGGGCGACCACACCAAGCTGGACGTGGTCCGGCTGGTGGCGGCGTCGGAGCGGACGCTGCGGGCGCTGTGGGCGATCGTCGGGACGAGCTCGTCCACGGCCGCGACCGTCCGGGCGTGCGTGGCGCCCTACGACCCCGTCCTGTGGCTGCTCCGGGAACGCGAGGCCGAGACCGTCCAGCGCGACCAGTGGATGCTCCGGGTGGTGGACGCCCCCGCCGCGATCGAGGCGCGCGGCTACCCGCCCGGCGTGGCCGCCGCGGTGCCCCTCCACATCGACGACCCGCAGCGTCCTTCGAACTCCGGCCACTGGCGCCTGGAGATCAAGGACGGCGCGGGACGGCTGGAGCCCTCCACCGAGGACCCCGGTGCCGTCCGGCTCGGGCCCCGTGGCCTGTCGGCGCTCTACGCGGGCGTCCCCGTCACGACACTGCGCCGCACCGGCCTCCTCCAGGGCGGCGACGCGGACGCCCTGGCGCCCGCGTTCGCGGCCGCCCCGTTCACTCTCGACTTCTTCTAGGGACACGCCCCCGCGCACGTGAACGATGCCATGCTGAGTTGGTAGCGTGTTCGGCCGAACAGATGATCGAAGGAGTGGCCGTGCGGGTGATGGGGGTGGACCCCGGGCTCACCCGGTGCGGGGTGGGGGTCGTCGAAGGCGCCCCGGGCAAACGGCTCCACCTGGTGCACGTGTCCGTCGTGCGGACCGCCCCCGACGACGACATCGCCCTGCGCCTGCTGGGCATCGAGACGGGCATCGAGGCGCTCGTCGACGAACTGCGCCCCGACGCCGTCGCCGTCGAGCGCGTGTTCTCCCAGCACAACGTCCGGACCGTGATGGGCACCGCCCAGGCGGCCGGGGTCGCGCTCCTGGTCGCGGCCCGCCGCGGGCTGCCCGTCACGCTGCACACCCCCAGCGAGGCCAAGGCCGCCGTCACCGGCAACGGGCGCGCCGACAAGGCGCAGGTGACCAGGATGGTGACCCGGCTGCTGTCCCTGGACACCGCGCCCAAGCCCGCGGACGCGGCCGACGCCCTCGCCCTCGCCATCTGCCACGTGTGGCGCGGCGGGGCGCAGCGGCGCCTGGCCCACGCCCAGCGGTCACGGATCGAGGAGGCGGCGCGCGCCGAACGCGAACGGCTCGCCGCCCGGACCAGAGGAGGAACCAGCGAATGATCGCCTTCGTCAGCGGGCGGGTGGCCGCCGCCGGGCCCGACGGGGCGGTGATCGACGTGCACGGTGTCGGCCTGTCGGTGCAGTGCACCCCCGCCACGCTCGCCGGTCTCCGGGTCGGCGACGACGCGAAGGTGCCGACGTCCCTGGTCGTCCGGGAGGACTCCCTCACCCTGTTCGGGTTCGCCGACGACGATGAGCGCACCACCTTCGAACTGCTCCAGACCGCCAGCGGCGTGGGCCCCCGGCTCGCGCTGGCGATGCTGGCCGTCCACACCCCGAACGCGCTGCGCCGCGCGATGGCCACCGAGGACCTGACCGCCCTCACACAGGTGCCCGGCATCGGGAAGAAGGGCGCGCAGCGCATCGTCCTGGAGCTGAAGGACCGGCTCGGCGGGCCGGTCGGCGACGGCGCGGCCGACGTGCGCGCGCCCGCCCGCGCGGAGCCGTGGCGCGAGCAGGTCCAGCTGGGCCTGATCAACCTGGGCTGGTCCGCCAAGGACGCCGACGCCGCCGTCTCCGCCGTCGCCGCCGACCTCGACGGCGGAGAGACACCCCCCGTCGCGACTCTCCTCAGGTCCGCTCTGAAGAAGCTCAGCAAATGATGAGCGGTAGCGAACCGGGGGGTGTGGGGGGTCGCCCCCCACAAAGAACAGGGAGCGAACCCGAGCGGCTGGTGTCGGCGGACGCCGACGGCCCCGAGGAACAGGTGATCGAGGCCGCGCTGCGGCCCAAGAAACTCGACGACTTCATCGGGCAGGAACGCGTCCGCGAACAGCTCTCGCTCGTGCTGCACGGCGCGCTCGGACGCGGCAGCACGCCCGACCACGTGCTGCTGTCGGGCGGTCCCGGCCTCGGCAAGACCACCCTCGCGATGATCATCGCGGCGGAGCTGGAGCAGCCGCTGCGGATCTCCTCCGGCCCCGCGATCGAGCGGGCCGGAGATCTGGCGGCGGTGCTGTCGACGCTCGCCGAGGGCGAGGTGTTGTTCCTGGACGAGATCCACCGCCTCGCGCGCCCCGCCGAGGAGATGCTCTACATGGCGATGGAGGACTTCCGCGTCGACGTCGTCGTCGGCAAGGGCCCGGGCGCCACCGCCATCCCCCTCGACATCGCGCCGTTCACGCTGGTCGGCGCCACCACCCGCGCGGGCATGCTGCCCGGCCCGCTGCGCGACCGGTTCGGGTTCGTCGCGCACATGGACTTCTACGAGCCCGCCGAACTGGAGATCATCGTCCGCCGGTCGGCCCGGCTGCTGGAGGTCGACATCGGCGACGACGGCGCCGCCGAGATCGCCGGACGCTCCCGCGGCACGCCCCGGATCGCCAACCGGCTGCTGCGCCGCGTCCGCGACTACGCCGAGGTCCGCGGCGACGGGACGGTCTCCAGGGAATCGGCGCGGACGGCGCTGGCGTTGTACGAGGTGGACGAACGGGGCCTTGACCGGCTCGACCGGGCCGTGCTCGGGTCGCTGCTGCGCAAGTTCGGCGGCGGTCCGGTCGGCCTGTCGACGCTGGCGGTGTCGGTCGGGGAGGAGCCGGAGACCGTGGAAGTGGTCGCGGAGCCGTTCCTCGTCCGGCAGGGCCTGCTGGCCAGGACGCCGCGCGGACGGGTCGCCACGGGCGCCGCATGGGCGCATCTCGGGCTGACCC
>JBOHBY010000392.1:0-2240 GCA_050698635.1 Spirillospora sp. | reverse complement strand
CCGCTATTCCCGGCCCTTCGTCGGCGACTTCGAGGACCGCCTCTCCTTCGTGCGCGGACACGCGGACGGTCGCCGCCGTGGCGGGGGGTGTGTGGCGGCGGACGTTCGCCAGCAGGTTGTCCAGGAGCTGGCGGAGCCGTCCGGCGTCGCCGATCACGGGGACCGGGCCGCCCGTCTCCAGGGTGAGGGGGCGGTCCGGGTCGACGACGGCGGCGTCGGCGACCGCGTCGGCGGCGAGGGCGGCCAGGTCGACCGGCTCGCGTTCCAGCGGGCGGCCCTGGTCGAGCCGGGCGAGCAGCAGCATCTCGTCGACGAGGCGACCCATCCGCTCGGCCTCGGACTCGATGCGGCTCATCGCCTTCGCGAGGTCCTCGGGACGGTCCGCGGCGCCGCGGCGGAACAGCTCGGCGTAGCCGCGGACGGTCGCGACCGGGGTGCGCAGCTCGTGGGAGGCGTCGGCGACGAAGCGGCGCAGCCGGTCGCGGGACGCCTCCCGTTCCCGGAACGACGCCTCGATCTGCGCGAGCATCCCGTTCAGCGCCTCGGCGAGCCGTCCGACCTCCGTCTTCTGGCCGTGCACGGCGAGGCGGCGGGCGAGGTCGCCGTCGCCGATCCGGGCGGCGTCCGCGGCGATCTCCTCCAGCGGTCGGGTCGCGCGGCGGACGGCCCGCCACACCAGCAGCCCGACGATGAGGAGCGCCGCGAGCGTGACGCTGATCTGGGTCCCGAGGGTGCGGCCGAAGAACTCGTCCTGCTCGGTGGTGCGCATGGACGTGACGAGGTAGTGCCGCCCGCCTGGGACCCAGGCGGTCCGGACGAGCCAGTCCGGCCCCTCGCGCCCGAACAGGCCCTCGTTCTCCCCCGGGGACTCCGTGCGGACGAACCGCTCCCCGTCGGGGTTGCCGCCGGTCGCGCGGTCCGGGCGCAGGTCGCCCGGCAGCGGCGGCTCGCCGACGAACGAGACGGTCTCCACCACCGTGCCGTCGGTGCGGCGAACCTGGAGGAACACCGGCAGTCCTCCGCCGTCGCCGGCGGCGCGCCACAGCCGGTCGAGCTCCGAGGTGGCCTCCGAGAGCCGCGACCAGCCGCCGCCGGGGCCGCTCTCGGCGAACAGCGCCGCGGCCTCGCGCCCGACCGCGGTCATCCGGCCCTGCTCGCTGCCGGTCTTCCAGTCGTTCAGCGCGGCGAAGCTGGACGCGCCGGCGATCAGCAGGCCGAGCGCCAGCAGCCCGAGCTGGGTCAGCACGATGCGCCTGCGCAGCGACATCAGGCGTCCCGGGGCATGCGGAGGATGTAGCCGACGCGCGGCACCGTGTGGATGAGGCGCGGGTCGCGGTCGTCGAGCTTGCGGCGCAGGTAGCTGACGTAGGTCTGGACGACGCCGTCCCCGCCGCCGAAGTCGTACTGCCACACGTGGTCGAGGATCTGCCGTTTCGTCAGCACCCGCCCGGAGTTGAGAAGCAGGTAGCGCAGCAGCTTGAACTCGGTGGGGGTGAGGTCGACGAGGGCGCCGGCGCGGCGGACCTCGTAGGTGTCCTCGTCGAGTTCCAGGTCGGCGAACGACAGCCGGGCCCGCTCGCGCGCGGCGGGCCGGGTGCGGCGCAGCACGGCGCGGATCCGGGCGATCAGCTCCTCCAGGCTGAACGGCTTGGTGACGTAGTCGTCGCCGCCGACCGTCAGGCCCTTGATCTTGTCCTCGGTGGCGTCCCGGGCGGTGAGGAACACGACGGGGGCCTGGCAGCCGTCGCGGCGGAGGCGGGCGCAGGCGTCGAGGCCGGAGCCGTCGGGGAGCATCACGTCCAGGACGATCAGGTCGGGCCCGAAGCGCGGGATGCTCGCCAGCGCCTCCGCTCCCGAGCCTGCCACGGCCGTCTCGAAACCCTCGTAGCGCAGCGCGGTGGCGACGAGGTCGGCGAGGTAGGCCTCGTCGTCCACGACGAGGATCTTGGTGGGCGTCACGGTGACCAGTGTGTCCGGTCGTCGCCACGCCGCGCACTGCGGTTGATCTGTGGGACGTCTTAGAGATCCCTGTGAAGGCCGTTTCACAGAGATCCCTGAGAACGCTCACACGGCGCCGGAAGAGCGGGCCGGTGCAGTAGTGCGCATGGACAGATTCTCTGGATTCGTGCTCCGGCACCGGCTGCTGATCGGCCTGGTGTGGCTGGCGGCCGCGTGCGCGGGCGTGTTCGCCGCCGCGCAGGTCCCCGACCGGCTCACCGAGGACTTCGCGCCGCCGGGCT
>JBOHBY010000391.1:0-16963 GCA_050698635.1 Spirillospora sp. | reverse complement strand
GGAGAAGGCCATGCGACGCATCATCAACTCGACGTTCGTGTCGATCGACGGAGTCATCAAGGACCCGCAGGACTGGCCGTCGCTCGGCGGCGGCAACGGCAACGGCAATGGCAACGGCAATGGCAATGGCAAGGACAAGGACAAGGGCGACGGTGACGCGCAGACCGAGCTGCTGCTCGGCTGCGACGGCGTCCTGTTCGGACGGCACACGTACCACAGCTTCGCGTCGGTGTGGCAGGGCCGGTCCGGCGACCCGTACACCGACAAGATCAACGCCATGGACAAGTACGTCGTCTCGTCCGCGATGGACAAGGCCGACTGGGACGACACCACCGTCCTCGGCGGCGACGTGATCGGCAAGATCGCTGAGTTGAAGGAGGGGCCGGGCGGCGACATCGTGCAGTACGGCTTCGGCAGGCTCTCGCACGAGCTGATGGAGCACGGGCTGCTCGACGAGCTGCGCCTCTGGATCCATCCGTTCTTCGTCGGGCGGAGCGGTGGCGACGACGGGCTGCTGTTCCGGGACGGCACGCGGGCGATGTTCGAGCTCAACGAGACGCGGGGGTACCCGTCCGGCATCGTGCTGCTGTCGTACCGGCTCAAGCCGGAAGCGGCGGCGGCCTGAATTCCGGATTCCGGTCATCGGGACCCGCGCTGGCCGGGCGGCCGCGCCGCGCTGAAGCTGGGGACGCCATTCCCCCTCGCGCCTGGAGGCGCGGGTCCCTCGCCAGGAGTTCTGTAGGAGTTCTGATGGACCGGACCGCTGACTATGTCGTCGTGGGGGCGGGCAGCGCGGGCTGCGTGCTGGCGAGGCGCCTGGCCGAGTCGGGCGCGGACGTCGTCCTGGTCGAGGCGGGCGGCCCGGACCGGACGCCGCTGGTCCGCAAACCGGGCCTGATCGCCGTCTTCCACAACGTCCCGCAGTTGAAGAAGCGCCTCGACTGGGGCTTCTACAGCACCCCGCAGAAAAGCGCCCTCGACCGGACGATCCCGCAGACCAGGGGACGCGTCGTCGGCGGCTCCGGGTCGATCAACGGGATGCTGTTCGTCCGCGGCAACCGGAAGAACTACGACGACTGGGCCGCGGACGGCTGCCCCGGCTGGGGTTTCGACGACGTCCTGGACAGTTTCAAGCGGATGGAGAACTGGGAGGACGGCGCCACCGCCCTGCGCGGCGCGGACGGCCCGATCCGGGTGACGCGGCAGCGGGACCTCACCCCGGCGTCGGAGGCGTTCATCGAGGCGCTGATCGACACGGCGGGCGTGAAGCGGAACGACGACTACAACGGCGAGGTCCAGGAAGGCGCGGGGATTTTCCAGCAGAGCGTTGACGAGGGGCTGCGGTACAGCTCGTCCGTCGGCTACCTCGACGATCACGGCCTGCCGAACCTCACGGTTCTGACGGGCGCGATGGTGGAGCGTGTGGTCGTCCAGGACGGGCGGGCCACCGGGGTCGAGGTCGTCGCGGTCGTCGCGAAGAAGGGCCGGCGGCGCGGGACGGTGCGCGCGTCCCGCGAGGTGATCCTGGCGGCGGGGACGTTCGGCTCACCGCAACTGCTGCTGCTGTCGGGCGTCGGCCCGGCCGCCCACCTGCGGGAACACGGCATCGATGTGCACGCAGACCTGCCGGTCGGCGACAACCTGCACGACCACATGTTCGTCCCGATGACGTTCGTCATGGACACGGCCCGCCACCGTGGCACCGCGCCGTACTTCGCGTCCGGCGTCGTCCGGGAATGGACGAGAGGCGGGACGTGGGTGGCGCGCAGCGTGTTCGAGGCCGCCGCCTTCGTCCGGACCGGAGGCCGCGCCGGGCAGGGCGGCGGCGGTGACGTCCCGGACCTGCAACTGCATGCGCTCCCGTGGTCGTATCCGTTCCCGAACCAGGACGCCCCGGTGCGGCACAAGGTCGACAAACGTTCCGCCCTCACGGTCATGCCGACGCTGATCTACCCGAAGAGCCGTGGGACGCTCCGTCTGGCGTCGGCCGACCCGTCCGCCGCGCCCCTGATCGACCCGGCCTACCTCACCGACACCGGCGACGCGCGGCTCCTCCTGGACGGCATCGAACTCGTCCGCGACGTCATGGCCAACAAGATCATCGCCGGTGACGTCAAAGCGGAACTGTCGCCCGGCCCCGGCTTTCCCGACCGGGCCGCGCTGGCCGAGGAGCTGCCGAACCGTGCGACGACCGTCTACCACCCGGTCGGCACCTGCCGGATGGGCGCCGACGAGCGCGCCGTGGTCGACCCGGAACTACGCGTCCGGGGCATCGAAGGACTGCGGGTCGCGGACGCGTCGATCATGCCGTCCATCACGGGCGGGAACACCAACGCGCCGAGCATGATGATCGGCGAGCACGCCGCGAAACTGATCCTCAGCCCGTCGTCGTAGTCGTAGTCGTAGTAGTGGCCGTGGTCGGGAACGCGGTCACCCAGCGGCGCTGCCACGGCGTCTCGACGGCCCGGGGGTGGTGGTGCTCGCGCGCCCAGGCGACGGCGTCCGACGGCTCAACCCCGGACAGGACGGCCAGGCACGCGACGACGGTTCCGGTGCGTCCGACCCCGCCTCCGCAGGCGACCTCGACCGCCGCGCCGGACCGGGCCCGCTCGTGCAGATCGCGGATGGCGCGGACGGCGGCGTCCCGGTCGCGGGGCAGCAGGAAGTCGGGCCACTCGATCCAGGCGGCGGGCCAGCGCACCGCCGCTTCATGCCGACGCCGGAACCGTCCAGAACCCAGATAGAGCCCGAATTCGGGAACGGGCCCGTCCGGCAGCGGGTTACGCAGCCCCCGCCCCCGCACCCAGACGCCATCGGGAAGCTGGAGCGCGCCAGCGAGCAGCGGGCCGGACATCAGATCATCTCCTTGCGGCGTTGGCGGGCGCGGTGGTTGGCGACGTTGAGGCGGTTCCCGCACAGGTCGGGCATGCAGTAGCGGCGCCGTCCGGCCCGGCTGACGTCGGCGAACACGCCACGGCAGCCGGGGGCGGCGCAGTCCCGGAAGCGTTCGTGCCCGAGCGTCCGGACGACGCCCAGCAGCCCGACCCCGATGAACGCGGCCAGCTCGTCGGCGAGCGACGCGCCCTCAGCGGTCGGCACGAACCACTGCCACGCCTGACGTTCGGGTTCGGGTTCGGGTTCGGGTATGCGGCGGAGGACGGGTGCGAGCCCGGCCCGTCCAAGCAGCACGCCCGCCCCGGCGACGGCCTGTTCCGCCGTCTCGGTCTCCATGATCCCGCGCACCTCCCGGCGGAGGAGCTGTACCTGGAACACGTCCCCGTCACCCGGCGCCCGGACATCATGCCCGGCGACCAGCTCGGACAACGCGCCCAGATCGGGCAGCGCCTCCTCGCCCCGGACGGTCGGCGACGTGCTGACCAGCTCGTTCGCCAGCTCGATAGCCGCCGCGTACACGGCGATCGGGATGTCCACCCGGCATCGTCCTCCTGTAAGAGCTACAACAGGACTATACCCCTTACGTCGCCTTACGCCGACTCGGTCGTCGTGACGTCGAACTCCAGGCCGCCGTTCATCGCGGAGACCTCCACATGGCTGCCGTGCCGCAGGTCACCGGCCAACAGGAGGTCGGACAGCCGGTCGTCCACCTGCCGCTGGATCGTGCGGCGCAGCGGACGGGCGCCGAACTCGGGCTGGTAGCCGCGCCGCGCCAGCCAGTCCACGGCCTCGGTGGTGAACGAGACGTCGACGTCCTGCGCGCGGAGGCGGCGGCGCGTCTCGTCCAGCAGTAGGTCGGTGATCTGCCGGAGCTGGCCCTCCTCCAGCCGCTGGAACACGATGATCTCGTCGATCCGGTTGAGGAACTCGGGCCGGAACGACTCGCGCAGCCGCCGCATGATCCGGTCGCGGAGCGCCGCGTCGGGCCCGCCCTCCGAGCCGCTGCCCGGCTCCTCGCCCGGCGTGCCGAACCCGATCTCGCTCCGGCCGGTGATCAGTTCGGAGCCGAGGTTGCTGGTCATGATGACCACGGTGTTGCGGAAGTCGACGGTGCGTCCCTGCGCGTCGGTGAGGCGCCCGTCGTCGAGCAGTTGCAGGAGGACGTTGAAGACGTCCTGGTGCGCCTTCTCGATCTCGTCCAGCAGGATCACCGAATACGGCTGCCGTCGGACGGCGTCGGTGAGCTGCCCCGCCTCCTCGTATCCGACGTATCCGGGCGGCGCGCCCATCAGGCGGCTGACCGTGTGCCGCTCCTGGAACTCGCTCATGTCGAACCGGACCAGCCGGTCGCGGCTCCCGAACAGCGCCTCCGCGAGCGCCTTGGCCAGCTCCGTCTTCCCGACGCCGGTCGGCCCGAGGAACAGGAACCCGCCGATCGGACGGTCCGGATCGCCCATCCCCGCCCGCGACCGCCGGACGGCCCGCGCCACCGCCGCGACCGCGTCCTCCTGCCCGATCACCCGCTCGTGCAGGTGCTCTTCGAGCCGCGTCAGCCGTTCGCGCTCCGCCTGCGTGAGCTGCGTGACCGGTACACCGGAGATCCGCGACACGACCTCCGCGATGTCCTCGGTCGTCACCTCGGGGACGGTCGCCGGCCCGTTCTCGTCACGCGTCGCCGCGAGATCCTTCTCCAGCCGCCCGATCTCGTCCCGCAGTTCGGACGCCTTCTCGTAGTCCTCGTCCGCGACGGCCTGGTCCTTCTCCCGGCGGCGCCGGTCGAGGCGCTGCTCCATCTCGCGGCGCCCGCCGTCCCGCGTCCCGGACCGCAGCCGCACCCGCGCGCCCGCCTGGTCGATCAGGTCGATCGCCTTGTCCGGCAGGAACCGGTCGGTCAGGTACCGGCTCGACAGGTCGACGGCCGCGAGCAGCGCCTCGTCGGTGAACCGCACCTGGTGGTGCGCCTCGTACCGGTCGCGCAGGCCGCGCAGGATCTCGACGCTGTCGTCCGGGCTCGGCTCCGGCACGAGAATCGGCTGGAACCGGCGTTCGAGCGCCCCGTCCTTCTCGATGTTGCGCCGGTACTCATCGATCGTCGTCGCCCCGACGACATGCAGCTCACCCCGCGACAGCGGCGGTTTCAGCATGTTGCCCGCCGACATCGCGCCCTCCGCGCCGCCCGCGCCCACGATCGTGTGGATCTCGTCGATGAACACGACCAGATCATCAGTATGCTCGCGGATCTCGTCGACGACCTTCTTCAACCGCTCCTCGAAGTCGCCCCGATACCGCGTGCCCGCGACGATCCCGGCAAGATCCAGCTGGACGATCCGCTTCCCGCGCAGCGTTTCGGGCACGTCGTCGTCAACGATCCGCTGCGCGAGCCCTTCGGCGATCGCGGTCTTCCCGACGCCCGGATCGCCGATCAGCACAGGGTTGTTCTTGGTGCGCCGCGACAGGACCTCGACGGTCTCCTCGATCTCGTCCTCGCGCCCGATCACCGGGTCGATGCGGCCCTCCCGGGCCAGCGCCGTCAGGTCGCGTCCGAACTCGTCCAGCGTCGGCGTGCCGCTCGGCTGCCCGCCGCCCGGACCGCCCGGAGGCTGCTGCCCGCCGCCGCCGGTCGCCGCCTGCTGCAGCGAATCCGGCGTCACATGCTCGTGGTCGAGGATGCGGCCCGCGCTGGACCCGCGGTCGAGCGCCAGCGCGAACAGCAGATGCTCGGGCCCGATGTAGGACGACCCGAGCGCCCGCGAGACCTGGTGCGAGTCCAGCAGCGCCCGCTTCGCCGACGGCGTCAGCTCCGGCGGGACGTCCCGGGGGTCGCCCCGCCGCGCGTGGTCCTCGATCTCGTCCTTGATCTTGTCCGGGTCGGCTCCGGCTCGGGCCATCCACTGCCGCGTGCCCTGCTGCCGCGTCGCCGCCCACAGCAGATGGTCGGTGTCCAGATCGACGCTCCCCCACTGCGCGGCCTGCGCCGCCGCGTCCCGCACCAGCTCCCGCGCGGGCTCGCTCATCAGCCGCGCGAGGCTGATCCGCTCGACCGGACGGCGCTGCGCCCGCGCGCCGAAGAACCGGGCGAGCATCTCCTCGAACGGGTCCATGCCGCCGGATCCGTACCACTCCGAGGTCATCTCCGAACCTCCTGCCCCCCGTTGAAGACACCCCAATGGCAACGGTCAGGGACGTGCCCGCCCGACGCCCCAGAAAACCCCCGCGCCGCCCGGCCCTCGCCCAGCGGAAGCTCCTCACCCCCCGTCGGCACGGACGAAGCCATGCCTCCGAGAACGGCCCCATGAGCCATCTCGCGACCGTTACCGGCCATTGTCGCACTCATATTTACAGAAACAGTCAGAGCTGCGAGCATCAGTTTCAGACATTCGCCTTGATCAACGGGAGGAGCGCGCCTGGACGACGCGCGTCCAAAAGGAGGAAAGAGTCCGTGAAAAGCTCCCGTAAGACCGGTGCCGCCATTGGCGGCGCCACGATCGCAGTGATCGCCACCGCCGTCACGGCACCCGCCAAGCCCAGACGGCCGCCGTGCTCGCCCCGCCATCGACGTCACACGCCGTGGCGCACGAGTTCGTCCGGGACGGCGGCACCTACACCTGTCCGTCCAAATACGCCTGCGCCGCCGTGCCCTATTCAAAGGGCGCCTACGTTTTCAAGTTCTACAATTACGGCGCCTACTCGCTGAGCTACTGGCACGGCAGGGGCAGCTTCGCCAACAACCAGGTGGACGGAGCCGCGGCGCGATACGACAATGTCAACGGCGGCCAGGTCGGCTGCGTTCCGGCGGGGATTCTCCGCAACGGAATCGACTGGGAACCCATCTGGCGCATCAGGCTGACCGCGGCCCGCTGCTGAGCGCCGCCTCTCCGGGCCCGGTGGCGCGGCTTGACACCACCGGCACCACCACCGGGCCTCACCCCGCGCGAGCGTCCTGCCGTGGTTGGATGGCACGAGCGGAAGATGTCCCTTCCGTCCGCCATTCCCCCGTGAGATGCCGGAGTTCCGTTGGATCGGTTGCAGGCCGGTGATCCGCGCGAGGTCGCGAGGTAGGGCCGTATCGCCTGGAGGCGCGGCTCGGCGAAGGCGGGATGGGGCAGGTGTTCCTGGGCCGCTCCCGCAGCGGCCGGCCGGTGGCGGTGAAACGGTCCGCCCCGAACTCGCGGGCGACACGCGGTTCCGCCGCCGTTTCGCGGACGAGGTCGCGGCCGCCGAACTGGTCGGCGGATTCTTCACCGCCCCCGTCGTCGACGCCGACACCGACGCGAACCCGCCCTGGCTGGTCACCGCCTACATCGAAGGCCCGTCCCTGTACGACGCCGTCGAGAAGCACGGGCCGCTGCCCCTCGGCGCTCGGCGTCCTCGGAGCGGGCGGCCTGGCCGAGGGTCTGAGCGCGATCCACTCCCACGTCGTGCACCGCGACCCCAAACCGAGCAACGTGAATACCAGGTCGTCGGACACATCCAATGCACCCGCCCCGGCCAGGGCCAACTGCCCAACAGCGGAACCCACCACCGCGACGACCTGCTATGGCTGCGGGTGTTCGGGTCGGCCCGCGAAGTGGCACGCTTCCTCCACACCGACCGCCGAACATCCAAGACCGTCAGCCTGTACGACCTGGGCTACGACGAATGCGACAGGCTCATGACCACGGAACGCTAGGTCATGACCAGGCAGAACTCGTTGCCTCGGGATCGGCCACGAGAACCTTCCTAACCGCACCAGCACGGGCGACGCCGTCGACCGCAACGCAGATGCCGAAGACACGATCGTGGCTGGTCCAGCCGTTGATACGTCCGCGGTTATTGCTGATCTGCACCCGCTTCTTCGCCGCGTCCACGGCCGAGACCAGATGCAGGTACACCGTTCCGGCGACACGGGCGAGGACGATGTCCCCGACCTCGACCTTCGACGCGTCGACCGGAGCGACGGCCACCCGCTGACGACTACGAATCAACGGAACCATCGAAGAGCCACTGGGCCGGAACTCCACAGTGACACCCTCGGCGACCCGTCCCGCGACCGCGTCCAAGGGACCCATCCAACGATCGTGACAGGTCACCACAAACCCATTCCACCGATTATGGCAAGCCCGGCAAACGTCCGGCGCGGGCCAATGCGTCCTCGGCCTGGGCCGCCAGCGCCGTCACCAGGTCGGACGCGGAAGGCACATCGGTGATGAGGTCGACGGCCTCGCCCGCCCAAATCGGCAATGGCGGAATCGCCCCGCGCGCCACGTCGTCCTGATATCTCTGCCGCGCCTCGGCGTCATCGGCCAGTTCGGCGGATCGGCCGCGCCACCGGTCGAGATAGGGATGGCCGAGCGTGCGGGCGGTGTATTTGCTGATCGACGGGTCGACGACGGCCTCGGCCGTGGCCTGGAAACGGGTGCCGATGAGCGCCCCGGCCGCCCCCAGGGCCAGCACGGCGGCGACGCCGCGCCCGTCGGCGATCCCTCCGGCCGCGAGCACCGGCACCGGGGCCGCGAGATCCACCACCGGTGGGACGAACGGCAGCGTGGACCGCCCATGCCGCGCACCGTGCCCGCCGCCCTCGCTGCCCTGCGCCACGATGACGTCGGCGCCCACGTCCACCGCCTGCCTGGCCTCGTCGAGATCGGTCACCTGGACGACCAGGACCGCCCCCGACCGCCGGACCCGATCGGCGAACGGCCCCGGGTCGCCAAACGACAGCATCACCGCCGCGGGGCCGAACTCCAACGCCCGCTCCACCGCATCGACATCAACCGCCCAGCTCAGGAACCCGACACCCCATGGCTCGTCGGTGCCGTCCGAGACGGTCCGCAGTTCGCGTTCGAGCCACGTCCGCTCCCCGGCCCCGCCGCCCACCATCCCGAGCCCACCCGCCCTGGACACGGCCGCCGCCAGCGCGCCTCCCGCCGAACCCCCCATCGGCGCCTGGACGATCGGATGCCGAACCCCCACCAATTCCGTGAACCCCGTCCGCAATCCCATCCGCCCATCCTCACTCACCGGATGGACGCGTCAGACCTCAGGGTGATGTGCGGTGAAGCGCACCTGGGAATCATGGCGGAATGGCGTGGCATCGACCGGAGAAGAGCTCCTTATGGCGGGCCGCCGCGAGACCGCCGGCGGTCAGCCTCCTCTGCGTCCTGGCGGGCTGGCTGCTCCTCGATCTGGACGGCGATCCGCCGCCCAACTGCGACTTCAGCTGCGGCATGGCAAGAGTCGGATGGCAGGACTACCTGGGCTTCCTACTCCTCGCCGCAGGAACCGTGGCCTCCTGCATCTTCCTCCTGCTCTGCCTGAGAAGGGCGCTGCAGGACGACGTCAGGACGAATCCCCATCCGCGCCGCGCCCCCGACGCTTCACCCCACGCTTCATCGCCTCAAAGAAAAGCTTCGCAACGAAACCCACAATGACGAGGTCCCCGACCATCTGCACCGTGGTCAGGGCCCGGGCCGTCTGGGAGCGGGGCACGATGTCGCCGAAGCCGACCGACGCGAACACGGTCACGGTGAAATACAGGGCGTCGAGGTGCGTCAGCGGCTCGGAGAAGTCGTCTTCGTCCCCGTGCCCCATCAGGCAGTAGCTCGCGGAGAACACCAGCAGGAACAGCGGGACGGACGTAGCGAGCGCCTCCGTGGCCCGCATCCGAGGCGACGGCGACCGCACGATCGCCCGCGCCTGCCACGCGACGAACACACCCAGCGCCACCAGTGCCGCGATCAGCGTCACGGCGGCCATCGGCGTGAACGACCTGTTCAACGGCGCCGCGAAGTACGCCGCCAGCAGGCTCGCCGTGGTCAGCGCCGTCCGCAGCACCAAGGTGAGGGTGTGCCGACGACGCGTCCGGGTGTCCACACCCCGTCCATGCCCCAATCCCCCCACAACCCACGTCCCCCAAGGTCAGCCCCAACAAAAGGCCCCGACGCAATTGAGAGTTTGAAGTGGGGGCTTAGGCGGTGGGGGCGGGTCTGGGTATGTGTGTGGCCCGGCCTGGGGGGCCGGTTCTGGTTTGGCGGGTTCTGGTTTGGCGGGTGAGGGACGTTCGTTGATGATGGCGATTGGACGGTGGCCCGGTAGTGGACGGCGAGTTTGTCGAGCCGCCCAGTCAAGGTGGCTCCGGACCCGGTGGAACCAGTAAAGGTAGAACGCGAACGCGCTACCGGGCCTTTATATCCGCCGGCTCGTCTTCGAGACCGGTCCCGGGACGCGTACGGGACGCTGCACGGTAGCCGTGCCATGCCGTGCCCGTCGCGATCGCACCCGGGTGGTTGATGAATGAGTGAGTCCAAGCCCGCCGACCTGAGCGCGCGGCTTTCGGACGTGTCCAGGATGTTCGGTGGTCGGCGACGTAGAAGGGCGGCCGAGGAATTGGCGGCGCTTGGGACGCCCGAGGCCATGGCCGTCCTCGCTGACGCGTTCGTCCACGCGGCCGACCCAGTTGTTGGGGAGATTGCGCGTGGTGCGCTCCAGTCCGTACGGGAGCAGGGGGCGGTTGACGCTGTGGCGGACGTGGTCGTCGCGACCGGGGATGAGGGCCTCGCTTGTCTGCTGGCCAAGGTGGGCGCGGCGCCGTCCGATCCCGGGTGGTATGCCGTGGTGCTGTTTCTGGCCGGTGAATTCGAGCGGTATGCCGACCTTGACTTCGACGGCGGGCTGCTGCGGGGTGTCCGCGCCGGGGCCGGGGAGGTGCTGCGTCGGCGGCTTGCCGAGACGGCACGTGCGGGAGGGCGGCTGGAGTGGGTGAGGGCGGTCGCGGGCGGGGCCGGAAGGGTGTCCGAGATTGAGTGGGATGCGGCTGTCCAGACGCTGACGGCCGCCCGGCGGTGGGAGGAATTGTGGCGGCTGGCCCTCGACGCCACGGCGGAACGGGCCGCGCCGCTCATGGTGGCGGTAGGGGAGGTGGGGTGGCGGCCGGACGGGGACGAGCGGCCCGAATTCGCCGAATTGGTGCGGCTGGCGAGGCGGGCCCAGGCCGAGGAACTCCCCGGCATGCGCCGGTTCGGTGAGCGGGAGGTGGAGTCGCTCCCGACGGGCCTTGCCGTCCAGGCCATGACCATGACCAGCGACGGAGACATGGTGATCGCCGGTAACGACAACAAGGACTCGAAGCTGTGGAGCGTGCCCTCGGGGCAGCCGGTGGGAGACGTCACCGGCGCGGCGGTCCTGACGATGGCGACGACGTCCGACGGAAAGTTCCTGGTCACGGGAGATCTGGCCGGGGGGATCAAGGTCTGGAACTTCCCCTCGCTGCGACCGGCCGGGCAGTACGCGCGGACGACGAGCATCCGCAACGCGCTGCTGGGGAGCAACCTCCTGGCCGTCGCGATCTCCCCGGACGGCACTCTGATGGCCAGTGGCGGATACGGCACGCATGTGCGGCTGTGGCGTCTGTCCTCGGGCAGGCTGACGCCGACGACCACCTTCCGGGCGGACATGCTCTGGGTCCCGTGCCTGGCCATAACCCCGGACGGAAGCACGCTCATCAGCGGCGGGCAGAAAGGGAACCTGCGGCTGTGGAGCCTGCCCGACGGCGCGCCGATCCGCTCGTTCAAGGGCCACACCGACCATGTCGGTGCCCTCGCGATCACCCCGGACGGTTCGTTGCTGGCCAGCGGCGGTTACGACGGCACCGTCCGGCTGTGGCGGCTGCCGTCCGGTGAGCCCGCGGGTGTGCTCGCCGCGCAGACCGAGTACGTCCGGGCGCTGGCAATGACTCCGGACGGCAAGCTGCTCGCGGCCGGTGGCAAGGACGGTGTCGTCCGGCTGTGGGATCTGCCGTCCGGTGATCCGGCCGGGGAACTTCCGGGCCACCAGGGAGTCGTCGAGTGCCTTGCGGTGAGTTCGGACGGTTCCGTCCTGGCCAGCGGATCGACCAGCACGGCGAGCCGCGGCGGGCAGGCGCTCTGGTGGACGCGCGAGGAGTCGAAGCTCAGCACCCTGGTACGCACGCCCCTGGGCAAGGTGGATCCCGGCGAGATACACCGCCTCGCGCAGTCGTCCGGCGGGTTCTCCGATTCCGAGCGCGCCTGGTTTCTCCTGGTCGGCGCGGTCGTACGGTGGCGCCACCGGCATGACGTCGAACTCCTCGATCCCGCGCACGGTGACCAGGGCGCGGCCCACGATGTCGAACTCACCGACGACGAGCGGTAGCCCGCCGCCCTTGCCACAGATAGGACGAAATCGTATAGTTCGAACTCGTGGAGTCCGAATTCGTGCCATCTGAGTGGTCGGCCCTGCTCGCCTTGCAGCGGGCCACCCACGCCACCCTGCACGTGCTCTCCGCTGAGCTCGTCGATCTGGACCTGACCAACTCCGAGATCAACGCGCTGGCGAACCTGGCCGACGGCCGCGCCCGGACCGTGTCGGAGCTCGGCGCAGCCGTGGGCACGCGTCCGACCACGTTGACCAGCGTCCTGGACCGCCTGGAACGGCGCGGCCACATCACTCGCGGCACGCGTCCCGGGGACCGGCGGGCGGTGCTCATCGAGCTCACCCCGTCCGGGCGACTGGCCGCCGCCACGATCCGGCAGTGCATTGCAGAGCTGGAGCACCGCGCGCTCGGCGGCTTGCCAAAAGGCGTGATCGCCCACCTGCGCGTTGCCCTGCAAGCACTGACGGAGGTGCCTTCATGACCGCGCGTCCGTCGTCCGATTTCGATGCGTTGATGGCCGAAGTAATGGCGACCGCCGAGCGGTTCGGCCACCGCGAACACGTCCATCTGACGTGGCTGGCCGCGCGACGGGTCGGCGTGCCCGCGGCGATCGGGCTGGTCAGCGACGGCATTCAGCGCACGACCCGCTATGCGAAAGTGCCCCAGAAATACCACGCGACCATGAGCCGCGCCTGGGTCGAATTGGTGGGTCACCACGCCGCGGAACACGTCGAAGACGACGAAGACGACGAAGACGACTTCACCGTGTTCGCCGACCGCCACCCGGCCCTGCTCGACAAGCGCCTTCTAGCCCGCTTCTACCACCCGTCCACCCTCTCCTCCTCCCGGGCCAGAACCGCCTGGGTCGCCCCCGACCGCGCTCCCTTCCCCTGGCAGGACGCGGTCCGGGTGGAAGGTGGCCTGGCCGGTGAGGTGGACGCCGGTCCGGTCGCCGGGGCGGAGGCGTAGGTCGCCGCCCACCCGGACGTCGACCGGGCGTTCGAGGCCCTCGACGGAAAGGGTGATCATGGCGTCGTGTCCGTAGTAGCGCACGTCGGTCACCACACCACCGGGGACGGTTTCGTCGGGCGTTCGGTGGGGTTCGGTGAGCCGGAGCTGCTCGGGTCGCAGGATCACCGTGCCGTCGCCGGGGACTTCGGCGGGTGCGCGCAGCGTGATCGTGCCGAGGGCGGTCGTGGCGGTGCCGTTCGAGGCGGTGCCCGGCAGGAGGACGGCGTCGCCGACGAATCCGGCGACCCAGGGGCTGGCGGGGCGGCTGTACACGTCGTGCGGGGTGCCGCTTTGCGCGACTCGTCCTTCGTGGATGACGGCGACGAGATCCGCGACCGACAGGGCCTCCTGCTGGTCATGGGTGACGAGGACGGCGGTGGCGCCGGTCGCGTGCAGAGCGGCGCGGACGTCGGCTCGCACTCCGGCGCGTAGTGCGCTGTCCAGGGCGTTGAACGGCTCGTCGAGCAGGACCAGCGCGGGCGCGGGGGCCAGGGCACGGGCCAGGGCTACGCGCTGCTGCTGTCCGCCGGACAGTTCGTGCGGCATCCGGCCGCCGTATCCGGCCAGGCCCACCAGGTCGAGCATCTCCTCGGCGCGGCGGCGTCGCGCCGCCCGGTCGGTGACGCCGAAGGCGACGTTGCGGGCGACGCTCAGGTGGGGGAACAGCGCGCCCTCCTGGGGCACGACTCCGATGCGGCGGCGTTCCGGGGGGACGTGCGTTCCGGGGCCGGTCAGGGTTCGTCCGCCCACGGTGACGGTGCCCGCGTCGGCGCGCAGGAAGCCCGCGATGGCGCGGAGCAGGGTGGTCTTCCCGCATCCCGATGGGCCGAGCACGGCGGCCAGTGAGCCGCTCGGGACGTCGAGGTCGAGCCCGTCCAGGACGACGGTCGTGTCCGGGCCGTAGGCCTTGGTCAGGCCCTCGATGCGCAGATCCCGCAGATCCCGCAGATCCTGCGGATCCCGCATATCCCGCGGATCGGTCATGGGCGCTGCCTTCCGAGGAGGTAGGAGGGAACGGCCGCCAGCAGGATCAGCGCGGCGGCGTAGGGAGCGGCGTCGGCGTAGGAGCCGACGCCGGTCTCCGTCCACAGCCCGGTGGCGAGGGTGTCCATGCCGGTGGGACGCAGCAGCAGGGTGGCTGGCAGTTCCTTCATGCAGACCACGAAGGTCAGGGCCGCGCCGGCGGCGATGCCGGGGGCGGCGAGCGGCGCGGTCACGCTGCTCAGGACGCGCAGTGGCCCGCGGCCGAGAGAGCGGGCGACGTCCTCCAGGACGGGTGGTGCCTGCAAAACGGCGGCGCGCGTGGCGGCGACCGCGACCGGCAGGAAGAGCACCGCGTAGGCGCAGACCAGCAGCGGTAGTTCCTGGTAGACGGGCGTGGCGTAACGGACCGCGAAGAAGACCATGGCCAGGGCGACGGTGATACCGGGCAGAGCGTGTCCGGCGTAGGCGGCCTGTTCGATCAGCTCGGCGGTCCGTCCCCGATGGCGGGCCGCGAGGACGCCGACGGGAAGGGCGAGGACGGTGGTCAGCGCGGCGCCGGCCGCCGCCACGCCGAGGGTGGCGCCCGCGGTGCCCAGCAGGCCGGCCGGGTCCCAGGTGGATCGGTTCCCGGTGACCAGCCAGTAGGCGAGCGTGGCCAGCGGGAACACGACGGCGGCCGCGGCTACCGTCCCGCACCAGGACAGCGCGGGGGCCGTCAGCCGTCCGAGCGGCACCGGGGTGGCGGGACGCGCGGTTCCGGTTCCGGTCCTGGCGTGCCCGCGGCGCCCGCGGGTGCGGGTCTCCAGCGCGACGAGTCCGATGGTCATCACCACCAGCACCGCGCTCAGCGCGGCGGCCGGGGTGCGGTCGAAGCTGGCCTGGTAGGACGTGTAGATGCCGCGCGTGAACGTGTCGTACCGCATCAGCGACACCGCGCCGAAGTCGGACAGCACGTACAGCGCGACGAGGAGCCCGCCGCCCGCCGCGGCCGGGCGGAGCTGGGGAAGGACGACGCGGAGGAAGGTCCGGGTCGGGCCCGACCCGAGCGCGCGGGACGTTTCCTCCTGCGCGGGATCGATGCCGCGGAGCGCGGCGGCGACCGGCAGGTAGACGTAGGGGTAGCTGACGAGGGTCAGCACCAGCGCCGATCCGGCGAACCCGGACAGGGCCGGCACCGCCGACAGCCAGGCGAAGGCCGCCACGTAGCTGGGCACGGCCAGCGGCAGGGTGACGATCACCGACCAGGCGCGGGCGCCGGGCAGCGTCGTCCGCACGGTGAGCCAGGCCAGCGAGATCCCGAGGACGAGGCAGGCTGCCACCACCGCGCAGGCCAGGGCCAGGCTGCGGCCCAGGAGTTGCGCGGTGCCGCCGGTGGTGACGACGTCCCAAGCGAAACCGGGGCCCCGCTCCAGCGCCCGGACGGCGAGGTAGCCGAGCGGCAGCAGGGCGAACGCCCCGGCCAGGCACGCGGGACCGAGCAAGATCCTGGGCGCGGGTGTGTGGGCGGGGGCGCGGGCCGCGGCCATCGGGTCAGACCATCCCCGCTTCGCGCATCATCGTCAGGGTCTGCTGGAGCGAGTCGAGCTTGCCGAGGTCGATCGCGGGGGCCTTCAGCGAGTCCAGCGGAGGCAGGCCGGGGACGGTGCCGGTGACACCGGCGGCCAGCGGATACTCCTTGGTCTCGTCACTGAAGTAGGTCTGCGCTTCCTTCGCCAGTAGGTAGTCGACGGCCTTGAGCGCTGCCGCGCGGTGCTTGCTGCCCTTGAGCATCCCGACGCCCGCGACGTTGATCAGCGCGCCGGGGTCGCCGCCGGGAAGGTAATGCAGCTTGGCGGTGACGCTTCCCTCACCCTTCTCGGCGACCCTCTCGTACCAGTAGTAGTGGTTGATCAGCCCGATCGAGACCTGCCCGGAGCTCACCGCGTCCAGCACGGCCAGGTTGTTGTCGTAGGCCTTGACATCGTTGGCCTTCATGCCCCTGAGCCAGGTGCGGGTGGCCTCGTCGCCGTCCAGGACGCGCATGCCGGTGACGAAGGCCTGGAAGGAGGCGTTCGTCGGCGCGTAGCCGATCTTGCCCTTCCACTCCGGCTTGACCAGGTCGCGCACCGTGTCGGGCGCCTTCGGCACCTGGCCGGGGTGGTAGGCCAGCACGCGGACGCGGCCGGAGAGGCCGACCCAGTCACCGGCGCCCCCACGGAACTTCTCGGACACCTTGCCTAGAGACGTCTGGGGCAGTTTCTCCAGGCGTCCCTCCTTCGCCAGGGCCCCGAGCGCACCGGCGTCCTGTGACAGGAAGAGGTCGGCCTTCGATTTGCCGCCCTCCTCCAGAAGCTGCGCCGCCAGTTCGGCGCTGGAGCCGTACCGCACCTCGACGTCGGTGCCGACGGCCTTCTCCAGCTTCTCGAGCAGCGGTTTCACGAGCCCTTCGTTGCGGCCGGAGTAGATGACCAGACCGGCGTCCGACCCGATGCCGCACGCGGTCCCGAGTGCCAGGACGAGGGCCGTCAAGATCAATACGGAGGAGGAGCGGCGCAGGGGGTTTCGCATGGCTTCCTCGAGATGGGGTACTGGAAGGGAATTGGCATTTAGCTTAGCCTTACCTAAAATGCCCGGCGTGAGCAACCCCCACCCTGCGCAGCCGGCGCCGCCCGCGGCCGTTCCGTTCGCCCGCGACTTCGCCCGCGACCTGGCCGCTCACGCGGACCGGACGGCGGTCGTCACCGCCGGGGGCGTCCTCACCTACCGCGAGCTCGCCGACGGGGTGGCGGCCACCGCCCAGCGCCTCGGTACGGGACGGCGGCTCGTCCTGCTCGCCGGCGCCAACACCCTCGACGCCCTCGTCGTCTACCTGGCGGCGCTGGCGTCCGGGCATCCCGTCCTGCTCGCACCGCCGGGCCGCTCTTCTGTGGGGGGTCGTCCCCCCAC
>JBOHBY010000390.1:0-3292 GCA_050698635.1 Spirillospora sp. | reverse complement strand
CGCGGGCACGGCTCGGTTCCGGCGGCGGGGGCACCGCGCCGCCGGCCGGGTCCGGGCCGCTGGGCTCGCTGACCGTGCGGGAGCGGGAGGTGCTCAGGCTGGTCGCGGACGGGCTGGGCAACAGGGAGATCGCGGCGAAGCTGTTCATCTCGCCGAAGACGGCGAGCGTCCACGTCTCCAACATCCTCGCCAAGCTCAACGTCTCCAGCCGCACGCAGGCCGCCGCCGTCGCGCACCGCGAAGGCCTCGCCTGACCGTTCCCGGCCGACTACGGCAACGTGCGGTTGACGCGCGTCCGGGCGGCACGGCGCGGCTGGTCGCGGCCGGTACGGTGACGGGCACATGCGCGGGGCGGTAGTTCTTCACGGGTCATTCGTTATTTCCGGCACTGGCTTGTACCTGTCCATACTGGAACTCTTCTTCATTGTGAGCGCCAACGGGTCGGCGCGCAGAAGGGAATCCCGTAGTGGACAAGGGGTATGAGCTTTACTGCCTCGCGGACAAGCTGTTCTACGACGCGCCACCCGTCACCCGCGGCACCGACTTCGAAATCACCGGACGCGACCTTCCGGCAGGCTGGGAGCAGGTTTTCGGTGACGAGTGGGTCGTCTACGATCCGGCGCAGAGCCGCACCCCGCTCCAGGGCTGGAAAGTGCACGTCTCGGGATGCGCGGAAAGCGCGCCGGAGATCCTGGCCGGTACCTGGGAGTACTGCGTCGACCACGACATCGAGTTCAAGCATCTGCGCGGCCCCGGCACGCTCCGGATGCGGAACGCCAAATACGCGCCGCGCGGCGCGAGCGGGAAACTCGTCACGATCTACCCGGCGGACGAGCGCGAACTGGAGCGGGTCCTGGCCGGCCTCGGCGCCCGGCTGAACGGCCTGCCCGGCCCCTACATCCTCAGTGACCTGCGCATCGGCGAGGGGCCGCTGCACGTCAGGTACGGCGGGTTCGCCGAACGGCGCTGCCTGGACGAGCAGGGCAAGCTCGTCCCCGCGCTGGAGAACGGCACCGGGGAACTGGTGCCCGACCGCCGCGAACCGGTCTTCTCCGTCCCTCAATGGGTGACACTTCCCGGCTGCCTGGAACCGCATCTCAAAGCGCGCGGTGCCACGACCACGACCGATCTGCCGTACCAGATCACCAAGGCTCTGCATTTCTCCAACGGCGGCGGAGTCTATGAGGCGACCGATACCCGGTCCGGGCGGAAGGTCGTCCTGAAAGAAGGCCGTCCTTACGCGGGTCTCGCCGCCGACGGAGCCGATGCCGTCACCCGTCTCGAACGGGAACGAGACATTCTCCAGACGCTCGAAGGAATAGACGGTGTTCCCGCCGCGCTGGACTGGTTCACCCTCGGCGAGCACCGTTTCCTCGTCCAGGAGTTCGTCGAGGGAAGGACGCTCAACACCTTCTTCGCGGAACGGCATCCGATGCTCGATCCCGACCCGGACCCGGAGAAGACCGCCGCCTACACCGCGTGGGCGCTGCGCGTCCACGCGGGCGTCGAGCGGGTGGTCGCCGCGATCCACGAGCGCGGCGTGGCCTTCAACGACCTGCACATGTTCAACGTGATGGTCCGCCCGGACGACTCCGCCGCGCTGATCGACTACGAGACGGCGGCGCCCGCGTCCGCCCGCGGCCGGCAGACCCTCGCCAACCCGGCGTTCCTCGCCCCGCCCGACCGGCGCGGCACCGAGGTCGACGACTACAGCCTGGCGTGCCTGCGGCTCGCGCTGTTCGTCCCGCTGACCACGCTGTTCGTCATCGACCTGGGCAAGGCGGCGCAGCTCGCCGACATGATCGCCGACCACTTCCCGGTGCCGCGGCCGTTCCTCGACGAGGCGGTGGAGCAGATCACGCGGGGCATCTCACCGGCGGTGACTCCGGAGTTCGTCCCGGACGCGTCCGGCTGGAAGCGCGCCAGGAACGAGCTTTCGCGGGCGATCCTCGCGAGCGCGACCCCCGGCCGCGAGGACCGGCTGTTCCCGGGCGACCCCGAGCAGTTCGACGGGGCGTCGCTCGGCCTCGCGCACGGCGCGGCGGGCGTCCTGTACGCGCTGGACGCGACCGGCGCGGGCCGCTTCCCCGCGCACGAGGAATGGCTGGCCGCGCGGGTCGCCGCCCCGAGGCGCGGCACCGGCATCGGCCTGTACGACGGGCTGCTCGGCGCCGCGTACATGCTCGCCCGCCTGGGGCACGGCGAGGACGCGCTCACCGCCGCCGACCACTGCCTGAACGAGCGCTGGGAGCGGCTCGGCGACGACCTGTACGGCGGCCTGCCCGGCGTCGCGCTCACCCTGGACGACCTCGCCGACACGACCGGCGAGACGTCCCTGCGCGAGCACGCGAGCCGCGCCGCCGAGATCGTGGCCGGGCGATCGGCCGTCGGCCCGAGCCCCCGGCCTGGCCTGATGCACGGCGGAGCGGGCGCGGCGCTGATGTTCGTCCGCGCCTACGAGCGGACCGGAGACGCGGGGCTGCTCGACCTCGCCGCCACCGCGCTGCGCCGCGACCTCGCCGCCTGCGTCACCGACGGCAACGGCGCGCTGCACGTCGACCAGGGCAGCCGGGTGCTGCCGTACCTGGGGCGCGGCAGCGTCGGGATCGGGCTCGTCCTGGACGAGTACCTCGCGCACCGCCCGAACGACGAGGAGTTCGAGCAGGCACGGCGCGCGATCCGCGTAGCGGCGATGTCGCGCTACTACGCGCAGCCGAGCCTGTTCGGCGGGCGCGCCGGGATGCTGCTCTACCTGGCCCGGCACCACCGCGACGACCCCAGGGTGGCGGGGCACGTCCGCGACCTGGCCTGGCACGCGCTGCCGTACTCCGACGGCCTGGCGTTCCCGGGCGAGCACATGTACCGCCTGTCCATGGACCTCGCGACCGGCACGGCCGGGGTGTTGCTCGCACTCGGCGCGGCCCTGCACGACCCGGCTCCCGCACTGCCGTTCCTCAAGACGGCCTGCGATCTCCCCGTGGGGACCCCCGCGGCGGTCACCTCTATCCAGCCCGAAAGGAGGTGAAGAACATGGCGCTTCTCGACCTTCAGGGGATGACGAGCGAGAACGGCGGCGGCGGCGGCAACAGCAGCCTGAGCATCCTCTGCCACAGCTCGCACAGCATCACGATCTGCCTGTAACGGCGATCGGCGGCCATGGCCCCCTTGGCCGGGGCCATGGCCGTCCTCGCGTGGAGACCCTATGACCAGCGTTCCCGCGACATGACCAGCGTTCCCGCGACGGCCGGTGCCAACCGGCTGCTGCTGCGCGCCGCCGGGCGCGCGCGCGGCT
>JBOHBY010000389.1:0-2688 GCA_050698635.1 Spirillospora sp. | reverse complement strand
AGCCGGTACAGCGCCTCGACCTGGTTGACGGCCGGGGCCGGTCCCGCGCCGTAGAGGAGCCCCGCGCCCTCCGCGGCGGCGAGCGCGTCGGCGGTCAGCGCCAGCGCGCCGTCCGGGCGGCCGGTGTTCAGGTAGCAGTGCGCCAGCGTGTTCAGGACCTGGACGCGTTCCCATGGGCCGCCGCCCTGGCGCCGGAGCCGTTCCAGCGGCGCGAGGTCCCCGTAGCCGTCCCGCGCGGCCGCGGACGCGACGGTGACCTCCAGGTGGGGGAGCGTCCGATGGTCGCCGTAGGCGCGGGCCAGCTTCAGCCCCTCCCGGCCGAGGCGCTCGCCCTCGTCCATCTCGCCGTAGACGAGCAGCCGGGAGCTCAGCCGCGCCAGGACGGGGACGCGGACCCGGCCGGTGGCGAGCCGCTCGGCCTGCCACAGGTCGTCCAGTTCGTCCTCCGAGCCCTGGAAGCCGCGCATCATCGCCCGGAGGGTCAGCCGCCGAGCCGTCGTGGGGTCGCCGTCCGACTCGTCCAGCGCCCGCTCGATCAGCGGCAGCCCCCGCGCCGGGTCGCCGATGGCCCCGGCGGTCTCGGCCGCCGCCTCCAGCACCTCATGACGGGCCAGACCCACGAGATCGGCCGCATCGGGCACCAGATCCCACAGCCCGAGGACGCGTTCCAGCAGGTCGAGCTGCTCGGCGAAGGCGGCCGCCGCCCGCCGTTCCCCGGCGGCGCGCCACGCGGCGGCCAGGGCCTGACCATGGTCGCCGCATCCCTGCCAGTGGACGGCCAGCGCGCTCGCCGGAGCGTCGCTGAGCTCCGGCGCACGCTCGATCGTCTCGGCGTACCGGCGGTGGAGGGCGGCGCGTTCGCCGGGCAGCAGGTCCTCGTGGACGGCCTCGCGGATCAGCGCGTGCCGGAACGCGTAGCCGTCGCCGTCCGCGACCAGCAGCCCGTGGTCGGCCGCCGGCCGCAGCGCCTCACTCAGCCCGGAACCGGACAAACCGGTCACGGCCACCAGAAGATCGTGCCCGACCCGGTCACCGCCCGCGCTCACCGCCCGCAGCACCGCCCTCCCCGGCCCGGGAAGCGAGCGGACACGGCCGATCAGCAGCTCGCGCAACGACCCCGGCACCGCCGCCCCCGCGCTCCCGACGAGCGCTTCGACGAACAGCGGGTTCCCGCCGCCGCGTGTGTGGACGTCCCGCGCCACGGCCGGGTCGGCGGCACCGAGGATGCCGCGCACCTGGTCGGCGACCTCGGTCCGGGTGAGAGGCGGCAGGTCCAGCCGGGTCACGTGGGGGAGCCGGGCGAGGCTGGCGAACAGCGCGCGCGTGTCCGGCTCCTCGGGACGGAACGTGACCACCAGCAGCACGCCCGCGCGCGGGGGGTTGCGGAACAGAAACGACAGCAGATCACGAGTGGACCGATCTGCCCAGTGCGCGTCCTCCACCACCAGCGTGATCGGGCCATCGGCTCCGAGCCGCTCGGCCAACGTCAGCACATGCTCGAACAGCCGCATCTGCCCGGTCCCGTCGTCCGGCGGAGGCTCACCGGCCGTGAGGCCCGGCATCAGCCGCGCCAGCTCGGGCAGGGCCGCGGCGGGCATCAGCGAGACGACGCCGTCCCGCCCCACCTGCCGCAGGATCGCGGTGAACGGAGCGTACGGCAGGCTCGCCGCGTCGAGATCGAGACACGCTCCCGTCACCGTCCGCAGACCACGCCCGAACTCCGCCACGAGACGCGTCTTCCCGCCGCCCGCCTCCCCGCCGACCAGGACGGCGGCGGCCTCGCCCGCGCACGCCCGCGCGTGCGCTGCGCGTAACGCGGCGAGCTCCGCGACGCGCCCCGCGAACACCGGACTGACGACATCCACCCCGCCAGCATGCCGCCCCGAAAGCCATTTGTATCGCCATTATGGGTCGGGTAGCCTGATCGCCGTCACATCGCCGCCCGGCAGGGGAGTCCATTGAGGATCTGAGGTCCGACACCGCGCACCGGCCGTTTGACGGCCCGCGCACGTGACCTCAGTACGGACTCCCGTCTCGCCGGGCTTTCTCATGCCCGCCGGCGCGTCGCGCGACCCGCGGTGTCTCCATGCGTCCCGCACCTGCTCACCACCATGGAGACCGCACCATGTCATTCGCCATCGTGTGCTCGGACCTCTCGTTCGCCTGGGAGGACGGCACCACCGTCCTGGACGGCCTGGACGCCGCGTTCGGCACCGGCCGGACGGGCCTGATCGGCGTCAACGGCTCCGGCAAGTCCACCCTGCTGAAGATCATCGCCGGTGAGCTGCGCCCCGCCGCCGGCACCGTCAGCCTCCAGGGCGAGGTCGGCTACCTGCCGCAGAACCTCGTCCCGCACGGCTCCGCCACCGTCGCGGACCTGCTCGGCATCGCCCGGACCCGCGCCGCGCTGCACGCCATCGAGCGCGGCGAGGCCACCGAGGAGAACTTCACCGCCGTCGGCGACGACTGGGACGTCGAGGAACGCGCCCGCGCCGAACTCGACCGGCTCGGCCTCGACCACCTCGGCCTGGACCGCACCGTCCCGACGCTGTCGGGCGGCGAGGCGGTGATGGTCGCGCTGGCGGCGCAGTTCCTCGCCCGGCCCGACATCCTGCTGCTGGACGAGCCGACCAACAACCTCGACCTGGACGCGCGGCACCGCCTGTACGACGCGGTCGCGTCCTGGTC
>JBOHBY010000388.1:0-3003 GCA_050698635.1 Spirillospora sp. | reverse complement strand
CCGCACCCCCGCGCCACCGCCGCCGGCGTGATCACGCAGCATCACCGAGACGCCGTTCGGCACGCCGGGCTCGACGCGCAGATGGTCGTCGGCCCCGATCCGCCGCAGCTCCCGGCGGATCACCGGCGTGAAGTCGTCGTCGCCGACCTTGCCCAGCACGCCCACCCGGTGGAAGTAGCGCGTCGCTGCACGCGCCATGTTGACCGCCGTCCCGGCGACCATCGCCCGCGCGGGCGCGTAGGTGAGGCGGTCGGCGTCCACCTCGGCGAAGCGGACGTCCGGCAGCGTCGCCCGGACCTCGATCCCCACGTCCCCGAGGACGAACAGCGCGAAGCGGCGCTCGTCGGCGCCGTCCAGGCCGGGCCACTCCGCCGGCGACGGGGACGGGACCATCTCGGCGCGCGTCAACCGGACGCGAGCAGGAACGCCCGCATCACCGGACGCAGGCTCGGGATCAGGTCGTAGCCGCTCACCTCGGGCAGCGGCACCCAGGCGCAGCCGTCGAGATGGTCGCCGGTGTCCTGGTTCTCCAGGGTCGCGTCCAGGGTGACCGGCCTGCACCGCCGCGCCGCCGCCACCACCCGCGTCTGCGCGCCGCCGGGCGCGGAGCGGGACGGCATGAACCACTGCCACAGATGGAACGGCGGCCCCGGGTCGATCTTGAGGCCGACCTCCTCCCACACCTCGCGGCGGATGTGGTCGTCCAGGTCCAGGTCGCCCGCGACCTCCAGCCGCCCGCCGGGCACCTCCCAGCGGCCCGGATGGAACGGGTCGGACGCGGACTTGCGGACCAGCAGCAGCCGCCCGCCGGAGACGATGAACGCCTTCTGCGCGAACGCCAGGCTGATCGGTGACGCCAGGCTGATCGGTGACGTCGGGTTGGTCGGTGACGTCGGGTTGGTCGGTGACAAGGCGGTGAGGTGGCCGGACTCGCCGGCCTCGACCGGGGGCATCGCGGGAACAACCTCCCTTGGTGCCGGCCCCACCGGGCCGTCCTGGCCCCACCGTAACAAGCCGCCGCCGCGATGCCGAGAGCACCGGACGCACGACACCCTCGCAGGTGGTAGTCTTTGTGCCCGACCGGCCGTGCGCGCGTACCCGGAAACGAGGCGTGCGCGTGGCGCACAAGCGGAGGCCACCTCCCACCTGACCGGCCTTGAAGGCCGGTGGGTCCCGGTCCGGCGAACGGGCGTCAGGCGCCCGTCCCGCCGTCGTCTCCAGGCGGTTTCGTCGTCCGGAGAGACCGAAGGTGGCCCCGTACGTGAGTCGTGCGGGGCTTTTCTCATGAAAGCCTCGGGGTACGACCGGTCAAACGACGTGAGAACGGCCCCAAGGAGGTCCCATCAGCGCCGAACCGCGTATCAACGATCGCATTCGCGTGCCCGAGGTCCGGCTCGTCGGCCCGAACGGCGAACAGGTGGGCATCGTGCCCATCGCCAAGGCCCTTGAACTCGCGCGCGAGTCGGACCTCGACCTCGTCGAGGTGGCGCCGACCGCGCGCCCGCCAGTCGCCAAGCTCATGGACTACGGCAAGTTCAAGTACGAGTCCGCGATGAAGGCGCGTGAGGCGCGGAAGAACCAGGCGCACACGGTCATCAAGGAGATCAAGCTCCGCCCGAAGATCGACCCGCACGACTACGAGACCAAGAAGGGTCACGTGGTGCGGTTCCTGAAGGCCGGGGACAAGGTGAAGGTCACGATCATGTTCCGTGGCCGAGAGCAGTCCCGCCCCGAGCTCGGTTACCGGCTGCTGCAGCGGCTCGCCGACGACGTCGAGGAGCTCGGCTTCGTCGAGTCGCGGCCCAAGCAGGACGGCCGGAACATGATCATGGTGATCGGTCCGCACAAGAAGAAGACGGCCCGCGGGCAGGAGACCGAGGCGGGCACCGCCTGACGGTCCGCCCGGGACCGGCCGGCCGGGCCGGCGAGCCAGGTCCGGGCCTCCGCGGCCACGCGGCGGTTCCAACCCGCGGCCTCGCGCAGAGCGGGGTCGCGGCGCACGTACATTGAAGCCTGACCCGGCGCGTCCACGGCCCCCGGAGCGAACGGACCCCGTGCGATGCGCCGAGCAGGTGTGCCCCAGTGCCGTCGGCACGGGGGCCGGGACAGAGGGAGACGACGGCGACCATGCCGAAGACCAAGACGCACAGCGGTGCCAAGAAGCGTTTCAAGGTGACCGGCTCCGGCAAGGTGATGCGCCGCCGCGCCAACAAGAACCACCTGCTGGAGCACAAGCCGTCCAAGCGGACCCGGCGGCTGTCCGGCCCGGCCGTGGTGGCCGACGCCGACGCCAAGAACATCAAGAAGCTGCTGCGCAAGTAGCACTCGACACGAACATCAGCGACAGGAACATCGGCGACCGGCCGAGGCCCGGACGGCCCCGGCCCCCACGAAGGAGTTCAGCACGTGGCACGCGTGAAGCGGGCGGTCAACGCCGCCAAGAAGCGTCGGGTCGTCCTGGAGCGGTCGAGCGGCTACCGCGGTCAGCGTTCGCGCCTGTACCGCAAGGCCAAGGAGCAGCAGCTCCACTCGATGACCTACGCGTTCCGGGACCGCAAGGACCGCAAGGGCCAGTTCCGCCGGCTGTGGATCCAGCGGATCAACGCCGCCGCCCGGGCCAACGGCATCACCTACAACCGGTTCATCCAGGGCCTGAAGGCCGCGGACGTCGAGGTCGACCGGCGCATGCTCGCCGAGCTCGCCGTCAACGACGCGCCCGCGTTCGCCGCCCTGGTCAAGGTCGCCAAGGACGCGCTCCCGGCCGAGGGCAGCACGGAGGCCGCCTGATCCGGGTCTCCCGGACACGGGCGGGCGGAGCGAGATGGCGGGCCGCGAGCTGACCTCCCTGCGCTCACCGAGGGTGAAGGCCGCTCGCCGGCTCGCCAAGCGCGCCTTCCGCCGCCGCGAGAACCGGTTCCTCGCCGAGGGGCCGCAGGCGGTGCGGGAGGCGCTGGAGATCCCCGGCGGGCTCGCCGAGCTGTTCACCACGGCTGAGGCCGAGGC
>JBOHBY010000387.1:0-16898 GCA_050698635.1 Spirillospora sp. | reverse complement strand
CCCATGGACCCGGCGGCCGTCCACACCGTGAACACGCCGCCGCCCAGCCGGGAGCGCAGCTCATCCAGCGCGAGACCGGCGCGCTCGCCCGCCATCGGCTCCGCGCCGAGGGCGCGTGCCTTGGCCTGCACGTCCGCGCCGTCGCTGCCCTTGAGGCCGACCCGGCCGCCGAGCCCGGCGACCGGGTTCACCACCAGCCCGAACCTCATCCGCGCCTCATCGGTCGAGGACTTTGCGGCGGTAGGCGCGCCACGTCACCGCCCAGGTGGCGGGATCTTCCAGGACGTCCTCGCGGGTGCGGTGGACGGTCGAGCGGTGCGGCGCGGTCCGGACGGTCTCCGGCTCCTCGTACGCCTCGCGCGCCACCTCGGCGAGGATCGCGGCGTACTCGTCCAGGTCGGCCTTGGAGTAGGACTCGGTCGGCTCCAGCGTCATCGGCTCCGGGACGATGAACGGGTGGTGGCTCGTCCAGTAGTGGGTGCCGAAGTCGGCGGCGCGGAGGCCGAGGTCCTCGCTGTGCACGCCGGTCTCCTCCGCGAGCCGCTCCCAGCTGTAGCGGACCTGCTCGATCCGCCGCCGGCCCGCCGCGTACGGCGCGGACGCGCCGCGGATCTCCAGGACCTTCGCCATCAGGTAGTTGTTGTTCAGCACCGCGACCTCGGCGGCCTCCCGCAGCCCGGCGCCGCCCATCGACATGATCCACGCGTAGGCGCGCACCAGGTTCGGCACCACGCCGTAGAACGGGCGGATCTTCCCGATCGACTCGGGACGGTCGTCGTCCAGGCGGTAGCGCTCGCCGTCGAACTCGACGGTCGGGGTCGGCAGGTACGGGGCCAGCTCCTCGGTCACGCCGCACGCGCCCGCCGCCGGGCCGCCGCACGCGTGCGGGGTGGAGAACGTCTTGTGCAGGTTGAAGTGGCACAGGTCGAACCCGGCGTCGCGGGCGCGGGTGATGCCGAGGATGCCGTTGGCGTTGGCCTGGTCGTAGGCGCACAGCCCGCCCGCGTCGTGGACGATCCGGACGAACTCCTCGATCCGCGGGTTGAAGAGCCCGGTGTCCTCGGGGTTGGTGATGAGCAGCGCCGCCGTCCGCGGGCCGGCGGCCGCCTTGAGCGCCTCGATGTCGGGGTAGCCGTCGGCGTCGGGGTACAGGGTGATGACCTTGTACCCGGCCGTCTTGGCGCAGGCCGCGTTGGACGGGTGCGAGAAGATCGTGGTGATGATCTCGTCGCGCCGGTCCGCCTCGCCGCGCGCGGCGAAGTAGGCGCGGATCATCGACACGTTGGTGTAGATCGCGGCGGAGCCTGCGCCGGGCTGGAGCGTGAAGCGGTCCATGCCGGAGATCTCCCGCAGCAGCCCCTCCAGCCGGTACATGATCTCCAGGACGCCCTGGACGGTCGCCTCGTCCTGCAGCGGGTGCAGCTCGGCCACCTTCGGGTCGCGGACGAACTGGTCGTTGACCTTGGGGCTGTACTTCATGGTGCAGGTGCCCTGGCCGACGTCGATGTTGAGGTCGGCGCCGAGGTTCTCCTGCGACAGCCGCAGGTAGTGCCGGAGCACGTGCGGCTGCGACAGCTCGGGGAGCGCGGGCGGGGCGGCGCGGCGCAGCGCGGCCGGGAGGGTGTCGTCGGGCGGGACGTCGGGGGCGGGCACGAGCACGCCGCGTTCGCCGGGGGCGCCGAGCTCGAACAGCAGCGGCTCGTCCCAGCGCGCCTGGTGGAACCGGCGCAGTGGCGGCTTCGGGCCGATTCTGGCGTCGGCGGGGGTGACGGGGGCGTGGTCGGACTTCACTTGGCGATCTCCTCAAGGGTGCCGGCCAGCCGGTCGATGTCGTCCTTGGCGTGGACTTCGGTGACGCAGTAGAGGGCCTCGGTCCGCGACAGGACCTTGCCGCCGAAGATCCCGCGTTCCAGCAGTGCGTCGTTGATCTCGGCGGCGGTGCGGGAGCCGGTGAACGCGAGCGTGAAGTCGGCGAAGTGCGGCGCTGCCGCGTACGGGGCCTCGACGCCGGGGACCTCGGCGAGCCGGCGCAGCGCGTACCGGGTGTTCGCCATGATCGTCTCGCCGATCTCCCGCATCCCCTGCGGGCCCATCAGCGCGAGGTAGACGCCGGCGGTGATGCCGTTGAGGGCGGCGGCGGTGCCGACCCATTCCCGGCCCTCCTCGCGGACGGCGAAGGACGTGCGCTCGTAGGCCACGTCCCCGAAGCCGTACTCGCCTTCGACGCTGGTGGGCGCGAGCCCGAACAGCCGTGACGGGAACTCGGCGACGAAGCGCTCCTCGTCGCGGGTGGCGATGAAGCCGCCGTTGAGCCCGCCGTAGCTCATGTGCAGGCCGAGCGGCTGGACGTCGCCGCACACGATGTCGGCGCCGTAGGCCGACGGCGGCGCGACGACGCCGAGCGAGATCGGGTTGCAGCCGACGACGTACAGCGCGCCCGCGTCGTGCGCGAACCCGGCCAGTTCCGGGAGCGCCGGGTCGATGATGCCGGAGGCCGAGGGCGCCTCCGCGAACACGGCGGCGACGTCGCCGGACGCCAGCGCGGCGCGCACCGCGGCGACGTCGGCGAGCCCGGTGCGCGGGTCGACCGGCACGACCGTCACGTCGTGGTCGGGCCGCACATAGTCCTGGATCTTGGAGAGCCTGTCCGGGTCGGCGGCGGTGACGAGGAGCAGCCGCCGGGCGCCGGTGATCCGTCCCGCCATGCGCAGCGCTGTGCCGGACGCCTGGTACCCGTCGTAGACGGGGACGGTCACGACGTCCATCTCCAGCAGCTCGCCCATCAGCGACTGGTACTCCCAGAGCGCCTGGAAGCGGCCGTGGTCCTCGTACGGCTCGCCCGCGTAGGCGGTGAGGAACTCGCTGCGGTTGACGACCTCGTCCACCACGGCCGGGACGTGGTGCTGGTAGCAGCCCGCGCCGAGGAAGCTCAGCGCGTCCCGGGTGCTGGTGTTGCCGGCCAGCAGCCCGCCGACGTGCCGGACGAGTGCGGCCTCCGAACGCAGCGGCGGGGGCATGTCCAGCGGACGGCCCAGCCGGATGCTCGCGGGCACGTCGGCGTAGAAGTCCTCGACGCTCGACGCGCCGGTCGCCGCGAGCATCTGCCGCTTGATCTCCGGCACGGAGTTCGGGATGTACGGGTGAACGGTCATGCGCCCCCTCGCCTTTCCTGGCTCTCGCCTTCCTGGGTTTTCTCGCCGGACCCCTTGACTAAAACACATCATGCGGTGTGCTGTATACAGCATTATCCAGTTCGAGCTGGGGAGGAACGATGGCGACGAGCCCCGAAAAGGCGAGTCTCGGACGACGGACCGTCCTGACCGCCGGAGTCGCCGGAGCCGTCTCGGTAGCGCTGGCGGCCGCCGGCTGCGCCACCGGAGGCAGCGCCAAGAAGACAGGCCCGACGCTGAAGGACGGCGGCAAGGCCGCGATCAAGGGAACGGTCAGCGTCTGGTCGTGGGACGTGGCCGCCAAGGCGCTCAAACGGCTGGCGCCCGCCTTCGAGCAGCGCAATCCGGGCACGAAGGTCGAGGTCGTCGACATCGGCTACGACAACGCCTACGACAAGATCACCGTCGGGCTGAAGTCGGGGAAGGGCCTGCCCGACGTCCTCACCGTCGAGGGCTCCAGGATGCCCGGCTACATCGGCGTCTTCCCCGGCGGCCTCTACGACCTGACCTCGCTCGCCGGGCGCCTCAAGCCCCAGTTCGCCCCGGCGGCCTGGCGCGACGTCAGCGACGAGAACGGCAAGGTCTTCGCGCTCCCCTGGGACAGCGGCCCGTGCGCCCTCTACTACCGCGCCGACATGTTCGAGAAGGCCGGGATCGACCCGAACTCCATCGCCACCTGGGACGACTACGTCCGCGCGGGCGAGCGGATCAAGTCGAAGACCGGCAAGAAGCTCCTCGTCATGGACCCGCAGGAGGACAGCATGTTCCCGATGCTGCTCCAGCAGCAGGGGCAGCGGTACGTCAAGAACGGCCAGATCGTCGTCGCCGACCAGCAGGCCGTCCGCGCCGCGACGCTCCTCAAGACGCTCGCCGACAAGGACCTGATCGCCTTCGAGAAGGGCTGGGACGGCCTCGTCTCCGCCACCAAGGCGGGCAAGGTCGCCACCACCCCCTACGCCGTCTGGTGGTCGGGCACGCTCACCGACGAGATGAAGGAGCTCAAGGGCAAGTTCGGCGTCGTGCCGCTGCCCGCGTTCGACGCGGGCGGGGTGCGGACGTCCAACGACGGCGGCTCGACCCTCGCGGTCAGCGGCCACAGCCAGAACGCGCGGGCGGCGTGGGCGTTCATCGAGTTCGCCCTCGCCGACGTCGGGAACCAGGCGTCCATGCTGAAGAACGAGGGCCTGTTCCCCGCGTACCTGCCCGCGCTGAAGGACCCGTTCGTCACCGCGCCGCAGCCCTACTACGGCGGCGCGCCCGTCTTCAAGGTCTTCGCCGACCTCGCGGGCAAGGTGCCCCCGGTCGAGGAGACCAAGGACGGGTCGAAGGCGCGCGACATCCTGCGCGGCACCATCTCCGGCATCGTCCTGCACGACAAGGACCCCAAGAAGGCCCTGGACTCGGCCGCCAAGCAGATCGCCGCCGCGACCGGCCGCCCGATCGCCAAGTGACGCCGTGGCCCTCGACATGACGGACGCGACGACGGCCGCCGCCGGGCCACCGGAAACGGCCGGTCCCGCGAAGAGGCGCCGCTGGTGGCGCCGCTCCACACCGTGGATCTTCGCGGGGCCGGCGGCGGTGCTGTTCGGCTTCTTCTTCGCCTATCCGCTGCTGGCCGGCCTCTACCAGAGCTTCACCGCCGACCGCGACGGGGTGACGACCTGGGTCGGGCTGGCGCAGTACCGGCGGATGCTGGAGGACCCGGTCTTCTGGGCGTCGCTCCGCAACACCGGGCTGATCCTCGCCGTCCAGGTCCCGGTGATGATCGTGCTGGCGCTGGCACTGGCCTACGGGCTGAACCAGTCCTGGCTGCGGTTCCGCTCGACGTTCCGGATCGCCTACTTCCTGCCCGCCGTCACGATGCTCGTCGCGTACTCGGTGGTGTTCCGCGTCCTGCTCAAGTCCGACGGCGGGATGGTCAACCAGATCCTCGGCGCCGTCGGCGCGCCGGAGGTCGACTGGCTGAACAGCCCCGGCTGGGCGCGGCTGGCCCTGATCGGCTCGATCACCTGGCGCTGGACCGGCTACAACGCGGTGATCCTGCTGGCCGGGCTGCAGGCGATCGGACGCGAGCAGTACGAGGCGGCGGCCATCGACGGCGCCGGGTCCGTCACCACGTTCACGCGGGTGATCATGCCGCAGCTGCGTCCGGTGATCCTGTTCTGCTCGGTGACGTCGACGATCGGAACGCTCCAGCTCTTCGACGAGAACTACGTGCTGACCGGCGGCGGGCCCGGCAACGCCACCATGACGCCCGTCCTCTACCTCTACAAGGTCGGCTTCGAGCAGCTCGACTTCGGCTACGCCGCCGCGATCGCCTGGGTGATCGTCGTGATCATCGGGCTGATCTCGTACGCGCAGTTCCGCTTTCTCGGGAAGGACGCGACCCGGTGAACCCCGCGATCAAACGGACGAGCCCGCGCCGAATCGGACCCCGGCAGCTGGGCCGGGCCGTCGCCGTCGTGCTGCTCGCGGTCGGCGCGGTGATCAGCGCGGCGCCGTTCTACTGGATGGTGGTCGCCTCCACGCGCGACAACTCCGAACTGTTCGCGTCGCCGCCGCCGTTCGTGCCGGGCGGACGGATCGCGCACAACCTGGCGGAGCTGGAGGACTCCATCGGCTTCAGCCGGGTGATGCTCAACAGCGTCGGCATCACGGTCGTCTACACCGTGCTCAGCTCGCTGATCTCCGCGATGTGCGGGTACGCGCTGGCCAAGTACCGGTTCCGGGGACGGCGGCTGCTGCTCGGCGTGGTCCTGGCGACGATGATGATCCCGTTCCAGGTGCTGCTCGTCCCGCTGTTCCAGATGATGGCGAGCCTCGGCTGGGTCGACACCTACCAGGCGGTGATCCTGCCGTTCCTGGCCAACTCGTTCGGCATCTTCCTGATGCGCCAGGCGTTCCTCGGCTTCCCGGACGAGCTGATCGAGTCCGCGCGCATCGACGGCGCCGGCGACCTGCGGATCTTCTACCGGATCGTGCTGCCAGGGGTCCGGCCGCAGTTCAGCGCGCTGGTCATCTTCACGTTCATGACGCAGTGGAACGCGTTCCTGTGGCCGCTGCTGATGCTGAACAGCGAGGAGAAGTACACCGCGCCGGTCGCGCTGTACACGCTCATCGGGCAGAGCCACGTCGACTACGCCGGGCTGATCCTCGGCTCGTTCCTGGCGACGCTGCCGCTCATGCTCATCTTCTTCCTTTTCCAGAAGCAATTCGTGTCGGGCCTGCTGGGGGGTGCGGTCAAAGGTTGACTTCCTCCCCACGGCTGAAGCCGGGGGATTCCGGCCCTCGCGGGTCGGTTTTCCTGCTTCGCCGCCAGTTGCCCGCCGGGCTTGCGCCGTCGGGGTCTTACACCGGCTCCACAGGCGTTTCAGCTCTCGGCCAGCCCGGCCGCGAGGATGTTGCGGGCCGCGTTCACATCCCGGTCATGCACAGCCCCGCACGGGCACTCCCACGACCGCACACCCAACGGCATCACCTCTTGCCGGACCCCGCACCCGCTGCACAGCTTCGAGCTGGGCAACCACCGGTCGACCACGACCAGCTCACGGCCGTACCAGCCGGTCTTGTACTCCAGCATGCTCCGCATCGCCCGCCAGGACGCATCGCCGATCGCGCGGGCCAGCGAACGGTTGCGCAGCATATTGCGGACGGTCAGGTCCTCGATCACGACCGTTTGGTTCTCGCGGACGAGCCGAGTGGTCAGCTTGTGCAGAAAGTCCCGCCGCCGGTCGGTGATCCGGGCATGGACCCGCGCGACGCGCTGCCGAGCCCTGGCCCGGTTCTTCGAACCCCGCTCTTTGCGCGACAGCGCCTGCTGGGCCTTGGCCAGCTTGCGCCGGTCCCGCCGCTCGTGCCGGGGGTTGGTGACCTTCTCCCCGGTGGACAAGGCGGCCAGGGCGGTGATGCCCGCGTCCACCCCTACGGTGCGCTCAGTGGGAGGCAGCGGGCTGATCTTTTCCTGCACCAGGAGGGACACGAACCAGCGTCCTGCGGGGTCCTGGCTGACGGTGACGGTGGACGGGTCAGCGCCTGCGGGCAGCGGACGCGACCACACGATGCGCAAAAGCCCGTCCACCTTCGCCAGCGTCAGGGTGCCGTCCCGCCAGCGGAACGCCGAGCGGGTGTACTCGGCCGACCGGCGGGACTTCTTGCGGGACTTGAACGCCGGGTACCGGGCGCGTTTAGCGAAGAAGTTCACGAACCCGGTTTGCAGGTGCCGCAGGGCCTGCTGCAACGGGACCGAGGACACCTCGCCCAGGAACGCCAACTCCGGCGTCCTCTTCCACGCCGTCAGCAGCGCCGAGGTCTGCGCGTAGGAGACCCTGCGGCCCTCGGTGGCGTAGGCGCGCGAGCGTTCTTCCAGTGCTTTGTTGTACACGAGGCGGACGCATCCGAAAGTCCGGGCAAGCTCTGCGGCCTGCTCGGGGGTCGGGTAGAAGCGGTACTTGTACGCCCGCTTCACCGGTTGCGCCATGTCACTCATTATACCCGGAGAGTGGCCAAGAGTCGCACACATGTTCGCATGCTTCCGGCACCGTGCCACGTTTCCTCCTCACCCCTGACGGCGGGGGTCTCCACGCTTCAAGGAGAGCGATGAACGAAGTGAATCGGGTCGTCCCCCCGCAAGCCGAAAGGATGAACGGACTGACGCGGGTGGACGGGCTGCTGTACGGCGGCGACTACAACCCCGAGCAGTGGCCCGAGGACGTCTGGACGGAGGACGCCCGGCTGATGAAGGAGGCCGGGGTCAACCTGGTCACCGTCGGCGTCTTCTCCTGGGCCCGGCTGCAACCGGCGCAGGACGCCTGGGACTTCGACTGGCTCGACCGCCTGCTCGACCTTCTCCACGAGCACGGGATCGCCGTCGACCTGGCCACCGCGACCGCCTCACCGCCCGCCTGGCTGGTACGCGCCCACCCGGAGATGCTGCCCGTCACCGCGGACGGCGTCCGGCTGGAGTTCGGCTCGCGGCAGCACTACTGCCCGTCCTCGTCCGTCTACCGGGACGCGGCGGCGCGGCTGGCGCGCCAGATCGCCGAGCGGTACCGCGACCATCCGGCGGTCGTCCTCTGGCACATCAACAACGAGTACGGCGACCACGTGACCGAGTGCTTCTGCGACGAGTCGGCCGCCGATTTCCTCGGCTGGCTGCGGAGGAAGTACGGCGACCTGGCGGCGCTGAACCGCGCCTGGGCGACCGACTTCTGGTCCCAGCGCTACGGCCGCTGGGACGAGATCGCCCCGCCGCGCACCGCGCCCGGCCCGGTCAACCCGACCCAGGTGCTCGACTGGCGCCGGTTCTGCTCCGACGCGCTCCTGAACTGCTATCTGGCCGAGAAGGCCGTCCTCGGCGAGACCGGCGGAGACCTCCCGGTCACGACGAACTTCATGTCGATGTTCAAGCCGCTGGACTACTGGACGTGGGCGGCGCACGAGGACGTCGTGTCCGACGACGCCTACCCCGACCCGGCCGACCCGGCGGCGCACGTCGGCGCCGCGATGAACTACGACCTGATGCGCTCGCTGAAGGGCGGGCGGCCCTGGCTGCTGATGGAGCAGGCGCCGTCGGCGGTGAGCTGGCGTCCGGTCAACGTCCCTAAGCCGCCCGCGCTGTCGCGGCTGTGGTCGTTGCAGGCGGTGGCGCGCGGCGCCGACGGCGTCCTGCACTTCCAGTGGCGCGCGTCGCGGGCCGGAGCGGAGAAGTTCCACAGCGCCCTGCTCCCCCACCGCGGCGCCGAGTCGCCGCAGTGGGACCGCACCGTCCGCCTCGGCCGCGACCTCGCCCGGCTCGCCGAGATCGCGGGCGCCCGCCTCGCCGCCGAGGTGGCGGTGGTCCTCGACTGGGACTCCTGGTGGGCGCTGGAACTGGACGACCACCCGTCGTCCCGGCTCCGGCTCAAGGACCTCGTGCTGTCGTGGTACGGCGCCGCGCACGCGCGCAACATCGCCGTCGACTTCGTCCCGCCGGGCGCGGACCTGGGCGGGTACCGGCTCGTCCTGGCGCCCAACCTCTACCTGACGTCCGAGGCGACCGCGGCGTGGCTGACCTCGTACGTCGCGGGCGGCGGACGGCTCGTCTGCGGATTCTTCAGCGGCATCGTCGACGAGCACGACCACGTCCACCTGGGCGGCTATCCGGCTCCGCTGCGGGACGCGCTCGGCGTCGTCGTCGATGAGTTCTGGCCGATCCCGGGCGACGCGGCCGCCGGAGTGACGTTCGGCGACCGGCACGTCTCGGCGACGCTGTGGAGCGAGTGGCTGGAACCCGGCACAGCGGTGCCCGTCGCCGTCTACGGCACCGGTCCGCTCGCCGGACGCCCGGCCGTCACCCGCAACACCCACGGCACCGGACGCGCCTGGTACGTGAGCTGCCACCTGGGCGACGACTTCGGCCTCGTCCTGGACGACGCGCTCGCCGACGCGGGCGTCCACCCGGTGCTCGACGTCCCCGCCGGAGTCGAGGTCACCCGCCGCGACGGCCCCGGCGCCTCCTACCTCTTCCTGCTCAACCACCACGACGCCGCGACGGCCCTGCCCGTCCCGGACGGCGTCGACCTCCTGACCGGCACCGCCGTGCGGGGCACGCTCCGGCTGTCCCCGCTCGGGGCGGCGGTGCTCAGCACCACCCCCACCCCCGAGAGGTGATCATGCGACGATCGCTGCACGTCCTGGCCGGGCTGACGCTCGGCTCCACCCTTCTGGCCACCGCCGTCCCGGTGCCGCCCGCGATGGCGCGGCCCGGGCCCGGCGGGTACGCCGACGTGCTCGACCTGCACGGCGTCCCGGCGGGCGCGCTGCCCGCGGAGATCAACGAGATCAACGTGTTCGCCGACCGGGGCGCGTGGCACGCCTACGCGCTGCCGAAACCGGGCGACACCGGCGCCTACGGCGGGTTCTCCGGGCCGCTCTACATCGCCCAGGAGTACCCGTGGTGGCTGAGCGAGGCGTTCAGCCGTATCCGGTTGCGCGCGGACGGCCGCGACATCGACCTAGGCGCAGCGCGCGCCCCGCGGTTCACCTCCCTGCCGGGGATGCTGCGGCAGACGTACGAGCTGCCGGGGCTGCGGCTCACGCTGGAGCTGCGGTTCGCGTCCGGCCGCACCGCGCTCGTGAGCGCCCGCGTCACCAACACCGGTGACCGTCCCCGGACGCTGGAGGTCGGCTGGACGGGATCGCTGCTGCGCCCCGACACCGAGCCGATGAAGAGCGCGCCGTCCCTGCACGCCACTGAGCGGGGCGTCGCGGTCGGCTTCGCCAAGGTGCGCGAGGTCTGGGACTACCTCACCGACGGGACCGAGCGGTTCGAGGTCGCGCACGACCGGGCCGTCCGCACGACCGTCACCGGCGACTCCTACCGGACCGACCTGGCCCGCCCGCTCACGATGGCGCCGCGCGCCTCGTCCGACCTCACCTGGACCGAGACCTACACCTTCACCGCCGCCGAACGCGGACGCGAGGCCCCGGTCGTCCGGGAACTGCTGCGGCGGCCGGGCCCGGCGATCCAGAGCACGGACGCGCGCTGGCGCCGGTACGTCGCCGATGTCACCCGCGGCGTTCCCCCGTCGCGGCGTCGCCTGGCGGTCAAGGCCCTCGAAACCCTGGTCACCAACTGGCGCGGCCCGGCGGGCAGGCTCGGGCACGACGGCATCACCCCGTCCATCTCCTACAAGTGGTTCACCGGCGGCCTCTGGGCGTGGGACACCTGGAAGCAGGCGGTCGGCGTCGCGGGGTTCGATCCCGCGCTCGCCGAGTCGCAGGTCAGGTCGATGTTCGACCACCAGGTCACGGCGGACTCGCCGACCCGTCCCCAGGACGCGGGCATGATCCCGGACGTCGTGTTCTACAACGACCCGGCGCGCGGCGGCGGCAACTGGAACGAGCGCAACAGCAAGCCGCCGCTGGCCGCCTGGGCGGTGTGGGAGGTCTACCGGCGCAGCGGGGACGTCCGGTTCCTGCGGGAGATGTATCCGAAGCTCGTCGCCTACCACGACTGGTGGTACCGCAACCGGGACCACGACGGCGACGGTCTCGCCGAGTACGGCGCCACGGTCGACCCGGCCAACGACGGCCCGGAGGCCCGGCGGCTGGCCGCCGCGTGGGAGAGCGGCATGGACAACGCCCCGCGTTTCGACGCCGCCCTCGGCACAGTCGTCGTGGAGAACCGCGACGCCACCGGACGCGTCGTCGGCTACTCGCTGAACCAGGAGTCGGTCGACCTCAACTCCTACCTCGCGGCCGAGAAGGGATACCTCGCGGCGATCGCGAAGCGGCTCGGCGACCGGGCGGCGTCCGAGCGCCTGGCCGCGCAGGCGCGGACGCTGACCGCCGCGATCCGGCAGCGGATGTACGACCCCGCGACCGGGTTCTTCTACGACACCGACCTGGCCTCAGCCCGCCGCCTCACCGACCGTGGGCGCGGCATCGAGGGGGCGATCCCGCTGTGGGCCGGGGTCGCGACCCGTGCGCAGGGCGCCGCCGTCCGCGCCAAGCTGACCGACCCGGACGAGTTCGCCACCCACACGCCGTTCCCGACGGTGTCGAAGAGCTCGCCGTACTTCGCCCCAGAGAAATACTGGCGCGGCCCTGTCTGGCTCGACCAGGCGTACTTCTCCATCATGGGCCTGCAAAGGTACGGCTACAGCGGCGACGCCTCCGCGCTCGCCAACCGCCTGCGCGGCTCGGCTGCGGGCCTGCTCGGCGACGGCCCGATCATGGAGAACTACAACCCGCTGACGGGTGCGCCGCTGAACTCGTCCAACTTCAGCTGGTCCGCGGCCCTCCTGCTGGCCCTCGGCTGACCGGCGCCATCGGACGGGCCGCACGGCGCGCGCCGCCGGGCGGCCCGTCCACGCACCGCCTTCACGAGCGACACGGCGCCCTGCGTAGGGTGAACGCATGCCCGACACGCCGCGCCTCGCCGAACCGTTCACGCTGAAGACCGAGCCGGCGGCGCTGGCGGACCTGCGCGCGCGGCTGCGCGCGACACGCTGGCCGGACGCGCCGGAGGACGCCGGCTGGTCGCTCGGCACCGACCTCGCCTACCTCCGCGAACTCGTCGAGTACTGGGCGGAGGAGTTCGACTGGCCGGCGCGGGAGGCCGAGCTCGCCCGGCTCCCGCACTTCCGCGTCAAGGTCGGCGGTCTCGGAATCCACGTCGTGCACGCTCGGGCTGTGGCACCGGCCGGGCCCGTCCTGCCGCTGGTCCTCTGCCACGGCTGGCCGGACTCGTTCTGGCGCTATTCGAAGGTCGTCCCGCTGCTCACCGATCCGGGCGCCCACGGCGCCGACCCCGCCGACGCGTTCGACGTCGTCGTGCCCGACATGCCCGGCTACGGGTACTCCGATCGTCCCACCGGACGGCCGCTGGACTCCATCGCCGTCGCCGGGCTCTGGGCGGAGCTCATGGACGTCCTCGGCTACGCACGGTTCGGCGCGGCGGGCGGGGACGTCGGCAGCCACGTCAGCCGCTACCTCGCGCTCGACCACCCGGACCGGGTCGCGGCCGTGCACCGCACCGACGGCGGGCTGCCCGTCTTCACCGGCGACCCCGCCGAGCTCACCCCCGAGGAGCGCGCCTGGTTCCAGACCACCGCTGCCTGGGGCGTCGCCGAAGGCGGCTACAACGCCATGCAGCGCACGAAACCCCAGACCGCCGCCTTCGGGCTCACCGACTCTCCGGCCGGGCTCGCCGCCTGGATCGTCGAGAAGCTCCGGGCGTGGAGCGACTGCGACGGGGACATCGAACGGCGCTTCACGAAGGACGAGATCCTGACGAACGTCATGCTCTACTGGCTGACGGGGACGATCGGCTCGTCGATGCGCATGTACTACGCGAACGCCGCGATCCCGCCCGCCCAGCACGCCCGCCGGGTCGAGGTGCCGTCCGGGTTCTCGATCTTCCGGGGCGATGTCGTCCGGCCGCCGCGGGCGTGGCTTGAGCGCACCACGAACGCCGTGCGCGTGACCGAGCCTCCGCGCGGCGGGCACTTCGCGCCGTTCGAGGAACCCGAGCTCTACGCCGCGGAACTCCGCGCCTTCTTCCGCCCCTACCGGACCGCCTGACGGGCGCTGATCACCGGCCCCTCCAGGTAGCAGCGGGTGGCGAGGACTCGCCGGTTGCCGTCGGGTGTGCGCTGGAGGCCGAGTTTGGCGAACACCGCGGTGACCCTCTTCTCCACCGCGCTGATGGACAGGTGGAGACGTCCGGCGATCGCGGTGTTGGACCAGCCCTCCGCCATCAGCCCCAGCACGAGCCGCTCCTCGTCCCCCAGTTCGGCCAGGCGCTGTGGATCGGGTCGGTGCCGGCGCGATCGTCACCTCGACGCTGCACGAGCCGCAGCGCGTCGCGTCGCCGGTGAGCGTGCTCGCGGCGGTCGCGCTGATGGTCGTGGCCATCGCCGAGACGGGCCGGATCCCGGTGGACAACCCGTCCACGCACCTCGAACTGACGATGATCCACGAGGCGATGGTGCTGGAGTACGCCGGGCCGGACCTCGCGCTGGTGGAGTGGGCGTCGGCGATGCGGCTGACGATCCTGCTCGGCCTGGTCGCCAACCTGTTCGCGCCCTGGGGCATCGCCGGCGCGTCGGTCGCGATGCTGCCCGTCGCGCTGGCCGCGTTCGCGGCCAAGGTCGCGGTGCTCGGCGGACCGGCGAGCGCGTCGCCGTCCCCTGGCCTTCTGCCTGGCCGTCGAGGACGCCACCGGCGTCGAGGTCGGGCCGGGCACGCAGCGCGCCCGCGCGATCCTGCTGGAGCTCGAACGGCTCTACAACCACGTCACCGACCTCGGCGCGCTGTGCAACGACGTCGGCCATTCGATCCTCAACGCCCAGTTCGGACGCGTCCGCGAACGGCTGCTGCGGCTCAACGCCGAGGTCACAGGGCACCGGCTGCCGCGCGGCGGCGTGCGGCTCGGCGGCGCCGTCCTGCGGGTGATCCCCGACCCGGGGCTGCTGCGCTCCATCGAGGCCGACATCGCCGAGATCGCCGACCTGGCGCTCGGCCACACCGTCGTCTCCGACCGCTTCACCGGGACCGCGCCGCTGAGCGCGAAGGCCGCCCGCGACCTCGGCGCCCTCGGCTACGTCGCCCGCGCCAGCGGCCTGGACGCCGACGCCCGCCGCGACCACCCCTTCACCGACCTGCGGCCCGCGCTGACCGTCCCGACGGCCGACACCGGCGACGTGCTGGCCCGCTTCCAGATCCGCGCGCGGGAGATCAGCACCTCGATCGCAATCATCGGCGACCTGGCCATCGGGACGAGCCCCGGCTCGTCCTCCTACTGGCCCCCGCTGACCCCACCCGACGGCCCGGTCTCCGGGGTCGGGATCGTCGAGGGCTGGCGCGGCACCATCGTCCACCGCGTGGAGTTCGCCCCCGGCGGCACCCTCACCCGCACCAAGATCGTCGACCCGTCGTTCTTCAACTGGCCGGCGCGATCGTCCCCGACTTCCCCCTGGTCAACAAGAGCTTCAACCTCTCCTACGCCGGCAACGACCTGTAATCGCGCCCGGAACCGGCCAATCCGCCGGGCCCGCCGTGGGCTTAAATGATCAAATGCGGCTTTTCTCCCTGGCACGCCCGTTGACGCTCGTCGCGCTGGCGGCGGTCGCCGCGCTGCTGGTCACGCTCGTCGCGAGTCCCCCGGCGCGCCCGCGCACGGCGGTTGCGGCGGTCAGGGACCGGGCGCCGCTGCGCGTCATGCCGCTGGGCGACTCGATCACCGAGGGGTACGACGCGTCCACCCTGGGCGCCGACGGCGGCTACCGCACGGACCTCTGGCAGTTCTTCAAGGCCGACGGCCGCGCGGTCGACCTCGTCGGGTCGGCGTCGCGGGGACCGGCCCGGCTGGGCGACAGGGACCATGAGGGGCACGGCGGCTGGCGCGTCGACCACATCGCGGGCGGCGCGTCGACCGCCTGCGGGGACATGAGCAGCGGCGCGAACGTCACCGGCTGGGTCACCGCCGCGCGGCCCGACGCCGTCCTGCTGCACATCGGCACCAACGACATCTTCCAGAACTGCGCCATCGGCACCGATTCCGCGACGCTCGCCGGACGGCTGTCCAAGCTGATCGACTACATCACCAAGGCCGCCCCGGCCGCCGACGTCCATGTCGCCACGATCACGCCGATGGCCGACAAGGCGAAGAACGCGCAGGTCAACGCCTACAACGCGCGGATTCCCGGGATCGTGAAAGGCAAGGCCGGCGGGCGGGTGCACCTGGTCGACGTCAACGCGGCGGTGCCGGTCGGGGACGTGTCCGACGGCGTCCACCCGACCAACGGCGGCTACTCGAAGATGGCCGCCCGCTGGTACGGGGCATTGACCGGGGCGCTGCCCGCGCGCACCGAGGCCGAGGCGTCCACCAGCACGCTGAACAAGGCGTCGGTCGTGGAGACGGTCAACGCGTCCAGCGGGCGGAAGGTCGGCCACATCGACGAGGCCGACAGCTACGTCCAGTTGTCGGTGCGCGTCGCGACGGCCGGACCGTACCGGCTCTACGTCAGGGGCGCGAACGGCACGGGGGCGTCCTGCACGCACCGGCTCACCGTCAACGGCGGGAGCGCCCGGGACGTGTCCTACCCGAGCTTCGGCTGGGACCAGTGGACGATCGCCCCCGCCGAGGTCTGGCTCGGAGCGGGCGACAACGCCGTCCGCCTCGCCAAGGGCGACTGCCACGCCGAGGTGGACTCGGTCGACGCGGTCGCGGGCCTCGCGATGTATCCGCGCGCGATCCGGCTCGCGCACGCGGGCGCGTCGAACGGCCGGATCATCGCGAGCCTGAACACGTCCTCGACCGGCGGGCTCACCGACATGAGCCGCTTCTACGAGAGCACCGACGGCGGCGCGACCTTCCAGCCGGTCGGCGAGGTGCGCGACGGCGAGGCGGCCGACGGACGCGGCTCGTGCTGCGGGTCGCTGTTCGAGCTGCCCGCCCAGGCGGGCTCACTTCCCGCTGGGACGCTGCTGTGGGGGACGACGGTGGGCATGTCCGGCACGCCCGGACGGCGCCCGGCGATCCGCGTGTGGCAGAGCCCCGACCGGGGCCGCACCTGGTCGTACCTGTCGAGCTGCGCCGTCGCGGGCGGCCCGGTACGTCCCAGCGAAGGGTTCTGGGAGCCGGAGTTCTCCGTCACCGCCCAAGGCGGTCTGACCTGCTATTTCTCCGACGAGACGCGCTACCCGTCGAGTGCCGAGAAGAGCACCCAGGTGATCTCGGCGGTGACGTCCACCGACGGCGGGCGGACCTGGGGTCCCCGGCGGGTCGTCGTCGATCTCGGCGCCGGTGAACGGCCTGGCATGCCGAACGTGCGGCGGCTCCCGAGCGGTGGCTACGTGATGGCCTACGAGCTGTGCGGCAGCGCCCGGCCGCAGGCCTGCAAGGTCTACCAGCGGACGTCCGCCGACGGGACCGGCTGGGGCGACCCCGCCGAGCCGGGCACCGTCGCCCGCGACCTGGACGGCAACGCGTTCTTCCACGCGCCCACCCTCGCCGTCGCGCCGAGCGCGAGCCCCGACGGCCGCCTGCTGCTGGTCGGCGGCCTGGTCAAGAACCCCGCCGGGGGAATCCTGCTCGGGCAGAGCGGAAGGACGATCCTCACCAGCACCGAAGGCGGCGCGGGCAACTGGACGCCGGTGCAGGCGCCCGTCCAGGTGCCGTTCTCGTCGACGACGCCCGGCGGCGAGGAGGTGGTCTGCAACAACTACAGCTCGGCCCTGCTG
>JBOHBY010000386.1:0-2375 GCA_050698635.1 Spirillospora sp. | reverse complement strand
GACGCCGACGAGCCGGTTCTGCGCGCCGTCGTGCAGGGACCGTTCGATGTGCCGCAGCTCGGTCGCGTGGGCGTCCAGCGCGGCGGCGCGTGTGGCGGACAGCTCGGCGACCCGCAGCGACAGGTCGGTGCCGGACGTGAGCCCGAGCAGCCCCCGTCCCGGCCATGCCTGCAACCGGGCCATGGCGGGCCCGAACAGGACGAACGACACGGCGAGCCCGAAGCCGATGAACGTGACCGGCAGGGCGGTGGCGGTGTCGTGCACCGACCAGAACACGCCGGTCGGCTCGCGGCCCTCCAGCGGCACGAACCGCCACCACAGCGGGTAGGTGATGTCCTGCGCGGCGGCGACCGGCATCGTCATCGCGGCCGCGCTGAAGAACAGCCCGACGGTCCCGTGCCCGATCACCCACAGCAGCTCGCGGCGCACGCCCGTGTTGGCCAGGGCGTCCCGGACGCGGGACGGCACCGGCCCCGGGTCGATGATCTCCGGACCCCAGCGCGACAGCCTGGCCCGTTCCCGGGTGGCCACGGCTCGGACGGCACGCGGCACGCTGGGCGCGAGGAACAGGCCCACGCCGATGAGGGACAGCGCGGCGACCATCGTGATCCACGCCATCACCGCGAACGCGAGCAACGCCGTGCCCAGCCCGCCGACGAGGTGCTCCATGGCATCGAGGACGACACGCGCGCGCTGTAACAAGACCGCCTTGCCCGCCACCATCCGCACCACCTCGCGCCGTCGACTCTAGGACGGCGGCGCGCACACCGGCCAGCGGGCCTCGAAGGAGTACAGCCTGCTATACCACGGGGGACACGTGGGCTGGATCGTTCGTGGCTTTTGTGATTCTTAGAGTGATTTGCGGTAATCGACACCCCGCGACCCGGAGCGCAAAGTGAATCATTCTCGCAGAAGGACGAGCGCAAGCACCCCGTCGGCGACCGACCGCCCTCCGGACGCACGGAACGGGGCCGTCCGGCCGGTCCTGTGGATTCTCCTCGTGCTCTGCGCGGCGAGCGACGTGGTCGCGGCGCAGGCCGGCGCGTCCCTCGGCATCAGGACGACGCTCGGGCTGATCACCCTGGCCTGCGCCGCCGCCCTGATCGTCCACCACTACCGCAACCAGCGCGGCTGACCCGCACGGCTGACCCGCACGTCAAACATTTCCCCGATGCGGGGTAAAGAGGGCGATCCACCCCTGGCGAAATCCTGCGAAACCTTAGGAAATTTGAAGAAGCAGGTGTTTCGCGGATATGTCCTGACCGGGGGAAACGAAATGGAGCTCTACGAGCGGGAGCGGACGCGCCAGCGGGAGACGGCGGCGCGCCGGGTGGCCGAGCGCGTTCCCGAACGGCGCGGGCACGAGAGCGTCCTGGCCACGCCCGGCGGTGTCGCGGTGGCCGACACCGCCGAGCGGGTCGCCAAACGGGTCGACAGGCTCAGCCGGTATTACGGCGGCTCCCTGGTGGAACCCGGTGCCGCGGAGCCCGCCGCGCAGCTGGAGAAGATCATCAACACGGTCGACTATGTCGGCGTCCGCTATCTGGACGCGGGCGTGGCCGCCGCGCGCACCGTAGGCCGCGTGAACGTCCGCGACGGGTCCGGCCGGACGGCGGGCTACGGGACGGGCTCGATGGTGTCCCCGACCCTGTTCCTCACCAACCACCACGTGCTGCCCGACGCCGGCACGGCCGGCACCAGCCTGGTCGAGTTCAACTACCAGGACGGTCTCGACGGCCGCCCCCTGGCCGTCACCGCGTACCCGCTCGACCCCGACCGGTTCTTCCTCGCCGACGAGGAGCTCGACTTCGCCCTCGTCGCGGTCGACGCCCCGCCCGCCGAGCTGGCGGCGTTCGGCCACAACCGGCTGGTCGAGGCCGAGGGCAAGGCGATCATCGGGGAGTTCGTCACGATCGTCCAGCACCCGCGCGGGGACCGGAAACAGGTCGCGCTGCGCGAGAACCGGATCGTCGACATCCCCGAGCGGTTCCTGCACTACGCGGCCGACACCGAGCCCGGCTCGTCCGGCTCACCGGTGTTCAACGACCAGTGGGAGGTCGTCGCGCTGCACCACGCGAGCGTCCCGGTGCCCGATCCCGGGGAGGTCGGCGGGTTCGTCAACGAGGGGATCCGCATCAGCCGGATCTGCGCCCGGCTGCGCGAGGCACCACTGCCCGAGACGCAGCGCGCACTCGTCAACGAGCTGTTCGCACCCCCACCGACCGAACGCGCGGACCCCCTCCAGCCCTCCCCCCTCGGCCCACCACCAACGACCGAGGCCCAGGCGGCGCCCTCGGCCGCGGTGCCGCGCGCGATGGCGGCCGTCCCGGCGGCGACGCGGACGCGCGAGCGCACGATCACGATCCCGATAGAAG
>JBOHBY010000385.1:0-3266 GCA_050698635.1 Spirillospora sp. | reverse complement strand
GCTGCGGAGACGCCGGCGCGGGGGATGCCGGGGGCGCCTGGGACGCCGGCTTGGACGCGGATGGCGCGGGCTTGGACGCGGACGGCGCGGGCTTCGAGGATGAGGAGGAGGATGCCTGCGGCTGCTGCTTGCGCGGCGTGCTCTGCCGGACGGCGTCCTCCACCATCTTCTCCAGCGGACCCGCCTCGTTCTCCGCCGTGAGGAGGCGGTGCAGCGTCTCGCTGATCTCGGTGAGGCGCTGCAACGCCTGGGTGTGGTTCTTGGTGAGCGACGTCAGCCGCTGCGTCGCGCCTTCGTTGATGACGCTGGCGCGGCGCTCGGACGCGGTGAGCGTGCGCTCGGCCTCAAGCCGCGCGCTGGTCACCGTCTGCTCGGCCTCCTGCTTGGCCGACCCGAGGACGCTGTCGGACTCCTTCTTGGCGGAGGCGAGCACGTGCTCGGCCCGCTCCTGCGCCTGGGCGAGGTTCTTGTCGGCGTGCGCGCGGGCCTCGTCGGTGATCCGCTTGGACTCCTGCTCGGCGTCCTTGCGGATCTCCGTCCCCTTGGCCTCGGCCTCGGCGACCTTGTCCTGGGCCTCGTCCTCGGCGAGGTTGATGATCTGCCGGAGCCGGTCGCTGAGATCGTCGCCGGTGGGCTTGCGCGCCTCCCGGAGTTCGGCCATCTCGCGGCGCAGCCGCTCGGAGTCGTCGTGGGCGCGGGCGAGGCGCGCTTCGAGTTCGCGGTTCTTCTGGACGAAGCGCGCGATGTAGTCGTCGACCTGGCGGCGGTTGTAGCCGCGCATGACGATCTCGAACTCGTGGGTGTCTTCGTGGAGGAGGTTCGGCAGGATTTCGGCTTCGTTGCTCATGATGCCTTGGGGGTCGTTGGCGGGGGTGATCACCCCGTCAGGGTCGGTTGCTCTCCTCGGCCGCCGGTCAGCGGGTTCACCTATGGAAACGTCAGGACGACTCTCGTCCGGTCCACCCCATTCGCGCAACCGGAACGCGCTTCTCGCCGTCGTTTCTTCACCTGGTAAGGGCGACAAACTATCCAATCTCGGAAAATTCGTACTATCCGGGGGTGGTGGGGCGGTGGGCCGGTCCCGTCCTCAGCGCCGCGCCGGGCGGGTTCTAGCATCGGCGGCATGACGTATCTCGGAACGTTGGGCGAGGACCGGCCGGACATCCACCCGCAGGCATGGATCGCGCCGGGCGCGGTCGTCGTCGGCCGGGTGACGCTGGGCCGGGCGTCCAGCGTCTGGTACGGATCGGTGCTGCGCGGCGACGACGAGGAGATCGTCGTCGGCGAGGAGTGCAACATCCAGGACCTCAGCTGCCTGCACGCCGACCCGGGGACGCCCGCCGTCCTGGAAGACCGCGTCAGCCTCGGCCACAAGGCGATGGTGCACGGCGCCCACGTCGAGACCGGCTCGCTCATCGGCATCGGCGCGATCGTGATGAACGGCGCGCGGATCGGCGCCGGGACGCTCATCGCCGCCGGTGCGCTGGTGGGGCCCGGCAAGAAGATCCCGTCCGGGGTGCTCGTCGCCGGGACGCCGGGACGGATCGTCCGGGAACTGACCGACGACGACCGGCTCGTCCTGACCCACACGCCCGAGGTGTACGCGGAGAAGGCCCAGCGGCACCGCGCGGCCGTGTGGCACTGACGTCAAGGTCCGATTGAGACCATTGAGACCACCCTGACCTGCGAGGACGTCGCGAAAGCGCCGGTGGGCGGGAGCCCTGCCGTCAGCAGCTGACTACCATGACCATCGTGGTGTGGGGACCGGGCTATGGCAATGCTCCGCCGCCCAGCCCCCCGATGGGGCAGGATCCGTTCGCGGAGGCAGAGCGGGACACGAGGGCGATGGTGGCCGCCGCGTGGTGGCCGTCGGCGCCTCCGCAGCAGCGCCATCACGCCATCGGCGGCCGCATGCTCGTCCTGCCCGACGGCACCTGGTGGCTGTTCGGCGCCTGGGCCCGCTGGTACCGGCTGCACCCGACCGACGGCCAGTGGTACCTGTGCCCGCCGCCGCGCACGCCCGCCGTCCGGATGGCCGCGCGGCCCGCGCAGCAGGGGCCGGGGCAGGTCCCCGCGCTGCCGCCGCACGTGATCCCGGCCGGGCCCGACTTCTCCTATGACCCGCCCGCCGGGCTGCCGTTCGTCGGGCACGGGTTCGCCACGGAGCTGACCTCGCGCGTCCGGTCGACCGTGCAGTCCGCCGCGACGCTGTCCACGCCCGACTACCCGCACTGGGGGTCGGAGTTCACCAGCGAGACACCGTCCACCGTCGCCGTCGCGTGGGGCGTGATGCTGTGGTGCTCGTCCGCGCCCGCGTTCGACTCGCGGCTGGACGCGCAGATGCTCGACCTGTGGAAGCCCTACCGCGCCAAGCCGCTCCCGCGCGTCGACGGCCCGCGCTGGCTCACCCCGCCGCCGCTGGAGACGCTGGTCGGGCTCTACGCCGAACGGCTCCGGGCCAGCCGGGTGGACGCGGCGGTCGTCGTCCTGCGGACGATGTGGGCCGTCGCCAGCGCGCTGCGCGAGGACGTCCGTTTCCAGATCCGGGCGGACGCGCTGCTCGCCATCCTCGGCACCACGCTCGCCAACCCGACCGTCGACTATGGGGCGCTGCCGTACGGCGACCAGGCGATCGTCCAGCAGTGGCTGACGCGCTGCCCGCCGAACCTGGTCCCGTCGCTGCGGAACGAGAGTTCTCCAGGGGACAACTTCCGGCACGCCTTCTACACGCTCAGCGAATTGACAGCCGACCTCTCAGGCGACCCTGCCGAACCCGCCTACATCGAGCCACGCCTCGTCGCCGCCGCGCTGCTCGCCGCCGACCTGGACGTCGTCCGCAAGGACATGGTCGGCACCATCGTCCCCTGGCTCGACCCTGAGATCCGTTACACGGTGCAGGCGGTGTCGGAGCAGCAGGGCCATCCGCTGCGCCGACTGTGGCCGCAGGACATGCGCCTCCCCGAGCCGCTGCGGTCGGCGGCCGGGTCGGGCTCGGGCGCCGAGACGCTGCTGGCCGCGATGTACGAGGTCGACCTCGCCTGGTGCCGCCTCGTCGGGATGCCCGCGCGCCCGCGCGGATTTCCCGTCCCGACGTCGATCATCGCCGGGATCATCGGCCGCAACCGGGCCCGCGCGACGGCCGCCACCCCGACCTCCACACCCCCGCCCAACCCGGCGCCGCCGCAGCCGTCCCCGTTCAGCATGCAGAGCCAGCCGGGAATCGCCCCCGGGACGCCGCCGCAGCCGCAGAGCGCGCCGTCCGAGCC
>JBOHBY010000384.1:0-8826 GCA_050698635.1 Spirillospora sp. | reverse complement strand
CGCCCACTTCGCCGCCGCCGCGCGCAGCTTCGACGGCGCGATCGCGTTCGCCGCGCAGGACCGGCAGGCGCACTTCCGGATCTACCGGGGCGAGGTCATCGACGTCGCGCGCAAGTCCCTGGACGGCGCGACGTTCACCGTCGAGGGCGCCGACCTCGCGTGGGTCGGCCTGCTCACGGCCGGGTCCAACGACTTCATCCGCCGCACCAGCGACGGGCTGTTCCGCGTCCAGGGCAGCGGCTACCAGTACCTGCGCATGATCAAGGCGGTCATGATCATGCTCGATCACGCCCGCGAGCTGGCCCGCGAGAGGGAGGCGACCCGTGCATAACGCCGACTACCTGGAACTCGACGGCCGGCTGGCGTTCGTCGAGAGCTGGCCGGGCGACCGTCCGGCGGTCCTGTGCGTCCACACGGCCGGGCAGAGCGGCGTGCAGTACCGGCACGTGGCCGCCGGGCTGGCCGAACTGGGCTTCGCGGTCGTCGTACCCGACCTGCCAGGGCACGGCCGCTCGGAGCCCGCACCCGGCGGGCCGGTCAGCGACCTGTCCTGGTACACCGGCTGGTGCGTGCGGCTGATCGCCGCGCTGGGGCTGGAGCGCCCCTACCTGCTGGGCTGCTCGATCGGCGGCAGCATCGCGCTGGACATCGCCACGCGGACGCCCGGCGCGCTGTCCGGCGTGGTCGCGCTCGACCCGTCCGGGGTGCTCGGCAGCGACGGCAGGCCGCCGCCGCCTCCGGCCCTGGAGGACTCCGGGTCCCCGAGCATGCGCGACCGCACCTACTACGGGACGATCGAGGCGTGCGGACGGTCCGTCCCGCCCGAACGGGCCGAGCTGATCGCGCGGATGCACTGCCGCGAGGACTGGCACATCACCGTCAGCGACATCCACGGCGCGCTCACCCACGACATCCGCGACGCGCTGGCCCGCATCACGTGCCCGGTGCGGATCCTCACCGGCGAGGACGACTTCTTCGTGCCGCCGAGCCGCGTCCGGCGCATCGCCGACCTCGTCCCGCACGCCGCCTTCGAGCTGATGCCGGGCGTCGGGCACTACCCGATGGAGGAGCTCCCGGACTTCGCCGCCCGCTTCGAGCGCTGGGTGAAGGACTTCGACACCGCTCCCGAGGGGGTCGCGCCATGACGGTGCGCGGCGCGGCGTTCATCGTCGGCGCCCACGAGCACCCGCGCCGCGACATCCCCGACCTGTCGGTGGCGGAGATCCACGCCGAGGTCGCGCTCGCTGCGCTGGCCGACGCCGGGCTGTCCCCGCCGGACGTCGACGCGTACTTCTGCGACTCCGACGCCCCGGGCGTCGGCCCGCTGTCGATGGCGGAGTACCTGGGGGTCCGCTGCCGGTACTTCGACACGACGGAGGCGGGCGGCGCGTCGTACCTGTCGCACGTCGGGCACGCCGCCGCCGCGGTCGCGGCCGGCAAGTGCCACGTCGCGCTGGTCGTCATGGGCGGACGCCCGCGCACCCTGCGGCTCGCCTCTGGGCCGAACCTGTCCGGGGCGCCGGAGACGCGCTACGAGACGCACTGGGGGATCACCGACACCGTCCACAACTACGCGCTGGCCGCCATGCGGCACATGCACGAGTTCGGGACGACGAGCCGCCAGCTCGCCGAGATCAAGGTGGCGGCGTCGCTGCACGCCCAGCACAACCCGAACGCGTTCCTGCGCAAGCCGGTCACCGTCGACGACGTGGTGAACTCGCCGATGATCAGCGATCCGCTGCACCGGCTGGACTGCTGCGTCATGACCGACGGCGGCGGCGCGGTCGTCGTGGCCAGTGCCGAGGTCGCCCACCGGCTGCCGCGCCGCTCCGTCGCCGTCCTCGGGCACGGCGAGGCGGCCAAGGGCACCGCCAACGGCCGTCCCGACCTGACCCACACCGCCGGAGTCTGGTCCGGCCCGGCCGCGTTCGCCGAGGCCGGCGTGACGCCCGCCGACATCGACTACGCGTCGATCTACGACTCCTTCACCATCACGGCGCTGATGGCCCTGGAGGATCTGGGCTTCTGCGCGAAGGGCGAGGGCGGACGGTTCGTCCAGGACGGCGCACTCGTCGCCCCGCACGGACGGCTGCCCATGAACACCGACGGCGGCGGACTGTGCAACAACCAGCCCGACAACAGGGGAGGGATGGCTCGGATGATCGAGGCGGTGCGCCAGCTGCGCGGCGAGGCCGCGCCGCAGGTCCAGGTCCCCGACTGCCGCCTGGCGGTCGTGCACGGCTCGGGCGGACGCCTGGCCACCCGAAGCTCCGCGGTCACCCTGATCCTGGGACGTGAGGACGCATGACCACCCCCATGCCCCCGGCCGGTTTCGAAGCGGACGGGCCCTTCTGGACGGCCACCGCCGAGGGGCGCCTGCGCCTTCCCCGCTGCGAATCGTGCGCGACGGTGATCTGGTATCCGCGCCCGTTCTGCCCGCGCTGCGGCGGACGCGACGTCGGCTGGTTCCCGGCGTCGGGCGAGGCGACCGTCTACTCGTACACGGTGGTCCGCAAGGCACGCGGCGAATACCGCGACCTGACCCCGTATGTCGTGGCCTACGTCGAACTGGCCGAGGGCCCGAGAATCCTCACCAACATCGTGGGCTGCGACCCGTCCGAGGTGACCATCGGCCAGCCCGTGACCCTGCTCTTCGACGCCCCTACCAACACCACCACCAACGCAAGGCTCTACCGCTTCCACCCCGCGAACACCACCCCCACAACCGCCTCACGCCCATAAAGCCTCCGGATTGAGCCGCGGAGCAGGAGACAAGACCTACAAGAACATTGTAGGTTGCTCTCCACGGGACGGCTCACGAGAGGCTTGACCATGGAAAACACCCCGAAGCCCGCCGCTGCGGCGATGCAGCCGGAGACCCGGTCGATCGACTACGTCCCGCAGGCGGAGCGGCACGGCAGGGCCTGGCATCAGGCGCCGTTCTGGTTCACCGGCCAGTTCGTGCCGACCACGATGGTCGTGGGCTTCATCGGTCCGGGCATGGGCCTGTCGTTCGCCTGGTCGGTCGTCGCCACCGTTCTCGGTGTCCTGTTCGGGACCTGTTTCATGGCGTTTCACGCGAACCAGGGCCCCACCATGGGGCTGCCCCAGATGATCCAGTCCCGCGCCCAGTTCGGGACGCGCGGCGCGAGCATCCCGATGATCGCCGTGATCGGTGTCTATCTCGGCTTCAGCTCGTTCGGGGTGCTGCTGGGATCGCAGACCCTGGCCGCGGAACTCGGCTGGTCGACCACCGGCTGGAGCGTCGTCATCGTCGTGCTGACCACGGCGCTCGCGATCTTCGGATACGACCTGCTGCACCTCGTCCTCAGGTGGTTGCCGTATCTCGTCGTCCCGGCCTTCGCCGTCCTCACCGTGCTGGCGATCGTGCACCTCGATCCGGCGCCCGCCGCGGCCGGCGGCGACGGCTTCTCGGTCTCCGGCTGGCTGGCGCAGTTCGCCGCCGCGACCGGCTACCAGCTCGGGTACGCGGTCTATGTGTCCGACTACTCCCGGTACCTACCGGCCACGACCTCCCCTCGTGCGGTGATCGGCTGGACCTACCTGGGGGCCGCGGTGTCCGCGCTGTGGCTGATGCCGCTCGGCAACCTGATCGCGTCGTCGGTCGAGGTGCCCGACGCGCTCGTCAACCTGCAGCAGGTCGGTGACACCTGGTTCGAGGGGTTCGGCCGGCTGGCCGTGCTGATCGTCCTGATCCCCGGCGTGATCGCCATCATGGGCGTCAACCTCTACGGCGCGATGCTCTCCTCCCTCAGCATCGCGCAGGGATTCAGGCCGGACCTCCGGCTCTCCGCTCGCAACCGAGCCCTCGGGATCCTCGCCGGCGCGGTCCTCGTGTTCTCGGTGTCCGAATGGCTCCCCGACAGGTATCTCGGCAGCTTCAACGACTTCGTCCTCGTGGTGACCTACCTGCTGGTCCCGTGGACGGCGGTCAATCTCGTCGACTACTACCTCGTCCGGCGGGGGCACTACGCCGTGACGGAGATCTTCAGCCGGAACAGCGTCTACGGCCGCTGGGGATGGCGGGGCCTGAGCTCCTACCTCCTCGGAGTCGCCGCGCTCGCGCCGTTCGTGAACACCGGCTTCTACCGGGGTCCCCTCCTCGATGACGTCGGCGGCGCCGACCTGGCGTTCATCGTCGGCCTGGTCGTCCCGGCCATCGCCTACTTCGTGATCTCCCAGGGGTTCGATCCGCGGGCCGAGGCGGACGCGACCGCGCGAAGCCGGTACGAACTCGACGGCGACGCCGCGGTCGCCCGCGGTGCCGGAGCGTCCTGACCCGGGTCCGGGCCGCGGGTCCGGGCTGGGGGTCCGGGCTGGGGGTCCGGGCCGCGGGTCCGGTGCTCAGGCCGGTCCCGGTGCCGCCCCGGAGGCCGCCCTGACGATCCTCCGGGTCACCGGATCGGCCCAGGCTCGTGAAGGCAGCACCTCGACCCACAGGGCCCGCGCCGGAGCGGAGCCCTCGTTGCTCCAGGACAGATACGTCCGCGCTGGAACGGTGATCGAGTCACCCGTGCCGACGTGCTCGACCGCGCCGACCTCAGGGTGGTCCGAGACACCACCCCCGAGCTGGAACCGGATGCTGCCCTCCAGGACGTGCGCGAACGTCTCGCCAGGGCGCGCGTACGGGCCGCCGCTGGAGCCGCCGGGGGAGACGGTCAGCATCGCCGCCTCCAGGTCGTGGCCCGGATAGGCGAGTTCCTCCCAGGTGGCGCCGTTCTCCAGTTGCACCGGAGTGCGATCGCCGATGCGCATGACCGTGGGGCCGCGTCGCTTGAAATCGGCCAGGCCGCTCATCGGGATGCCCAGGGCGTCCGTCAGGCGGGCCACCAGCTGGGTGGACGGACGGTCCAGGCCGCGCTCGATCGACGACAGGTGTGCGGCGGACGTGCCGGCCATGGCGGCGAGGTTGACCAGGGAGAGCCCTCGGGCGCGGCGGGCACGCCTCAGGCGCTCGCCGTCGGCGTGACGTTCGTGCTCCGTCCCGTCGCCATCGCCGTCATGGTCGCCGTCGCCGTCGCCGTCGAGCGAGATCTTGATGGCCGCCGGGTTCCATCCGTGCCGTTGTCGCAGGTCGGCGATCTGGCGTGCGCGCTGTACGTGGGCCGGCCCGTAGCGGCGCTGGCCACCGTCAGTGCGGTGCGGGACGAGAAGTTCCTGTTTCTCCCAGACGCGCAACGTCTGCGGGCTCACGCCGATCTCGGCGGCCACATCACCGATCGTGCGCCAGTTCACGTTCCCCACCTTAAGGGTCCCACCGTCCGGCGGCGGGGCCCCGGCGGCCTCCCGCCGAGCGGGGGCCCTGGACAAAACTTACAAGAAGATTGTAAGTTACACTCCATGGTGATGCGACAGGAGGGCCTCGGCGTCCACCGGATCCGAACCCGTGACGGTCTCTCGGCTCTCCTGAGGCAGGCCGAGTCCCCGCCCGCGGCGGCCGTGCTTCTCGTCCACCCCGCGAACCTTCGGGGATCGGTGTGGCTGCCGGTCATCGCCCGCCTTCCGGCGGCATGGGCGTGTGCCGCCATCGACCTGCCGGGTCACGGTGACTCGCCCAGGCACGACGCCTACAGCGTCGAATCCTGGTCCGATGCCTGCTTGCGGCTGATCGACCACCTCGGCTGGCCGAGCGTCCACCTGGTCGGTGCGTCCGTGGGAGCGCCGATCGCCGCCGACCTCGCCACGAAGAACCCGGGTCGGGTCAGCGGCCTTACCACGGTGGGTGGCGCGTGCCTGCCCGCGAGCGCGGCGCAGACGCGGGCGTTCCTGGCGGAGCTGGCCGAGCTCGGCGCGCCGGCCCTGCTCGAAGGCATGGTCGCCGCCGAGCTCGGAGCGGGCGGCACCGGCCCCGTAGCGGACGGCACCGGCTCCGGTTCCGGTTCCGTCGCGGAGATCAGCGACAATCCGTCCGCGCAGGTGGCCTGCATCTGGCGGGCGGCGGCCGAGGCGAACGCCATGAGCCACGCCGGCCGGATCGGCTGCCCGGTCCTCGCGATCGTCGGAGAGCGGGACGAGAGCTGCCCTCCCGAAGACTCCCGCGCGTTCGCCGAGGCCGCGCACGGGCGGCTGGAGGTCCTGCCGGGGCAGGGGCATCTTCCGATGAGCAGCGCCCCCGCGGCCGTCGCCTCCCTGATCCACCGTCACGTCCTGTGCGGCGCCCAACGCGGCGACGCACGCCGAAGGGAAAAGCAATGACCGACACCGTGCCCGCCCGGCGGACCGCTCCCCAGGCGGACATCGACCAGATCCTGCGTCTCCACCGCGAGTGGTGGGAGGCCAACCTGGACTGGGACATCCCCCGCATGAGGAGCGTGTTTCCCGAGCCCGGCGACGAGTACCTGATGTTCAACTTCAACGGGCACCCGTACTTCGGCATGAAGGAGAAGGTCGCCCTCTGGGAGTTCTACAAGGACCTCGGAGGCCAGTCCGGCATCGAGACCAGGATCATGCGGCTGGAGATCAAGGGCGACATGGCCTGGCTCGCCTGCGAGTTCTCCCTGTCCTCGGAGATGGCCGACGGCGGCGAGTGGACCGCCGACAACGTCGACGCGCCCGCCGGCCGCGCCACCGAGATCTACCAGCGCGACGACGGTTCCGGTGGTGCCGCGTGGCGGATGTGGCACACCCACATCACCGCCCTGCCGGATCTCGCCGAGGAGCGTCCCGGCCTGGGCGGCTCGACCGAGAGCCGTGGCCTCGGCCGGGTGCCGTGGCCGCCGCTGCCCGAGGGGGACCGGGCATGACCGCGACGACACCCGCCCCGCGGCTCGGCGTCGTGCTGGGCAGCGCCCAGGCGCCGGGCCGGATCGTCGCCGCGGCGCAGGCCGCCGAGCGCGGCGGCTTCGACGAGATCTGGGTCGGCGAGGACTACTTCTTCACCGGTGCGATCGCCGCGGCCGGAGCCGTGCTCGCGCACACGTCGCTGCCCGTCGGCATCGGCATCGTGCCGACGGCCTCACGGCACCCGGCGCTGCTGGCGATGGAGCTGACCACGCTCGCCGAGATCTATCCCGGCCGGCTCACCGCCGGTGTCGGCGTCGGCGTCCCGGACTGGCTCGACCAGATGGGCGTCCGGCCGGCGAAGCCGCTCACCTCGATCAAGGAGGTGGTGGCCGCGCTGCGCACCCTCTTCGCCGGAGAGACGCTCACCCTCAGGGACGGCTCGTTCGTCGCGGAGGAGATCCGGCTCGAACACCCGCCCGCGAAGCCGCCCGCCGTCTTCGCCGGGGTCGGTGGCCCGAAGGCCCTGAGCACCGCCGGGCGGATCGCGGACGGTGCGGTCCTGTCGGTACTGGCCGGTGACACTTACGTGCGCTGGGCCGCCGGGCGAGTGGCCACCGGCGAGCCCGCCCCGGGCTTCGGCCTGGTCACCTACACCTTCGTCAGCATGGGCGACGACGCCGGCGCCGCGCGGGAGCGGCTGCGCGAGCTCTTCGGGATCTACCTGCTGTCCGGTCCTCGCAACCCGATGACCGAGGCCCACGGCATCGCCGACGACGCCGAACGGCTCGCCGCGCTCCCGTTCGCGGACGCCGTCGCGCGGATCCCGGACGCCTGGCTCGACGAGCTGGCCGTGGTCGGCACCCCGGCGGACTGCGCCGCGCGGATCGAGTCCCTGGCCGCGGCCGGCTCCACCTCGATCGCCCTCTGCCCGGTGCCCGGCGAGGACGGCGGCACCGCACAGCTGGAATACCTGGCCGACGAGCTGCTGCCCCGGGTGCGGACCCGAACGGGCGCGCCCAGCGGGCCGCGGTCATGACCGGCGTCCCTGAGCGTCCCCAGGCGCGCGGACCCCTCGACGCCACGCGGGTTCCCCGGTTCGCGGGCCCGGAGACCTTCGCGCGGCTGCCCACGCTGGACGAGGTCGGCAAGGCGGACGTGGCGATCCTCGGGGTGCCGTTCGACAGCGGGGTCAGCTACCGGCCCGGAGCCCGGTTCGGTCCCCGGCACGTGCGCGGCTCGTCCAAGCTGCTCCGCCCCTACAACCCGGTGCAGGAGATCGAGCCCTTCGGACGGCAGCAGGTGGCCGACGCGGGCGACATCGCCTGCACCCCGTTCGACATCGACGAGGCGCTCGGCCAGATCGACCGCGGCGCCCGCCGGGTGCTGGAGTCCGCCGGCCGGCTGGTCACGATCGGCGGCGACCACACCATCGCCCTGCCGCTGCTCCGGGTCGCCCACGAATGTCACGGTGAGGTGGCCGTGGTCCATTTCGACGCCCACCTGGACACCTGGGACACCTACTTCGGCGCGCCCCGCACACACGGCACGCCGTTCCGGCGGGCCAGCGAGGAGGGCCTGATCGACAGGACCGCCTCGATGCACATCGGCACCCGCGGGCCGCTCTACGGCGCCGAGGACCTGTCCGCGGACGAGGTGCTCGGCTTCCGGGTGCTCGGCGCGCACCTGCTCGACGACCTCGGCCCGTCCGGCGTGATCGGGGAGATGCGCCGCCGGGTCGGGGACAGGCCGGTCTACGTGTCGATCGACATCGACGTCCTCGACATGCCGCTGGTCCCTGGCTGCTCGTCCTCGGAGGTCAACGGCCTCACCTACGACGAGCTCCGCCAGACGCTGTTCGCCATCGCCAGGAGTCGGGAGGTGATCGGCTTCGACCTGGTCGAGGTCAACCCGATGATCGACGTGGCCTCGCACAACACCTCGCTGGTCGCCGCCCAGCTCATCGTCGAGTTCCTGGGGCGGATCGTCGAGCACCCGGGGTACCGGAGGCGCCACCCGATGACGGCTGCGGCGGCGGCGGCGGCTCGCGTCCCCGTCTCCTCCGACGGACGCGGTCGTCGCAAC
>JBOHBY010000383.1:0-4149 GCA_050698635.1 Spirillospora sp. | reverse complement strand
CGAGCAGTGGACCAACGCCACCGAGCAGGCCCGGCACGTGGCCCGCAACCTGTTCGCCGACCGGCCCGCGGAGCACCCGTTCCGGGGATCGAACTACTTCTGGTCCGACCGGTACGGCGTCAGGATCCAGTCCGCCGGTATCGCGGACGCCGACGAGATCCGGGTCGTCGACGGCTCCATGAACTTCCCAAGACACCTCGTCCAAGCCAAACGCCTCATCGAACAAAGCACGACCTGGACCACCGCCCTGGGGCGATGGACGGGATGATCACGGCGGTGGCCGAACCTTCTGTGGTCGGTTACCTCCGGCCAGGTGGGTTGGTCGGTTCCGCGGGCGTCAGCATTGTCCGTTGTCGGTCCAGACGTCCTGGGAGTTGTCGCCGGGGACGTCGCCCCGGGTCCACCATCTGGCGGTCCAGGTGTGGTCGTTGTACGACACCTGCTGACCACCGGTGTAGGCCACCGAGGACTCCCACTCGGGTGCGGAGCACGTCCCTGGTGGGCCCGGGTCGCCGGTCTTCCACGGCACCTGGCTCGATCGGTAGAAGTCGACGCCCATGACCTGCCAGCGCGGTCCTTGCGCGCCCAGCCGCTGCCGGAAGGCGTTCCAGTTGTGGGTGGACTGCGGTGACCAGCCGAGCTCGGCGATGGCCGGCAACCGGGGGAACGCCATGAACTCGATGTCGTCGATGTTCTGCAGGGTCTCCGACCACAGCGGCGCCTCGACGCCGAACACCTGCGACTCGGTGACGCCGGACAGGTGCGTTCCGGGATTCCACTCGTAGGCGGTCTGCACCTCGATGAAGCCCGCCCAGCTCAGCCCGAGACGCGTGCTGGAGTTGTACTTCATGTCGAGGTAGGCCTTGTTGGCGGGTGACATGAGGATCTTGTTGCCTCGACGCGCCGCCGCCTGAACTCCCGCGTGCGATGTTCCCGTCCCCCAGTACTGCGGTACGGCCGAGGTGGGCGGGGTGGCGTTGACGATTTCGTGCCAGCCCATCGCGGTCTTTCCCTGCTGCTGCGCGAGCGGCAGCACCTTGTTGAGGAACGTGATGTAGTCCTGCTGGGATGTGGAACTGGCCTCGTCGCCGCCGATGTGGAGGTAGGGGCCGGGGGTGAGCGCCGCGACCTCGCGGATGACGTCGGCGACGAACCGGTAGGTGACGTCCTTGCCGATGCACAGCGAGCTGTAGCCGACCTCGATGTCGGTGCGGCGCGGCGGCGCGGTGTTGTTGCAGTTGAGCTCGGCGTACGAGGCCAGCGCCGCGTTGGTGTGGCCGGGCATGTCGATCTCGGGGACGACGGTGATGTGGCGGCTCTGCGCGTAGGCGACGATGTCGCGGTACTGGTCCTGGGTGTAGTAGCCGCCCGGGGTGCCGCCGACTTCGAGTTCGCCGCCGTACGTCGCCAGCCGTGGCCAGCTGTTGATCTGGATCCGCCAGCCCTGGTCGTCGGTCAGGTGCAGGTGCAAGTGGTTGATCTTGTAGAGGGAGATCTCGTCCACGTAGCGCTTGACCTCGTCGACGGTGAAGAAATGGCGGGCGACGTCGAGGTGGGCGCCGCGATAGGCGAACCGTGGGTAGTCGACGATGCGGCCGCCGGGGATCACCCAGGGACCCGGTTGCGTGGTGGTGCTCTCGACCGCCGCCGGGAGAAGCTGCCGGAGCGTCTGCACACCTGCGAACAGACCGGCGGGCCGGTTCGCCCGGATCACCACCGCGGACGCCGTGACGTCCAGTTGGTAGCCCTGGTTGCCCACGGTCGGGTCGGCGCCGGTGAGCAGCAACGATATGCCGTCGGTGGGCGTGGAGGGCGCGCTCTTGACCGGCAGTGGGTAGCCGGTCGATCGGCGCAGGAGGGCGGCGAGATGGTCGCCCACGCCGGCCGAATCGGGCTGGACATAGATCGCGGTGTCGCCTGTGATCGCGTGGTCGGCGCCTGTGGCCGGCTCGGTCTTCACCGGCACCGGAACCACGTCCTGCATGCTCGCGACCTGGGCGGCGGCGGGCGCCGGTTGGACGCCCGCACGCACCGCCGGTGCCGCACCGGCCACTGAAAGGACCAGCGAGCACAGGATGGCCAAGAGCTGCATGGAGCGCGATCGCGCGCGGGGAAGCCGGGTGGAGTTCATCGGAGCGGGACCCTTCAGCGGCGGGGAATTGAAAGGTTTGTTGCCAGTTAGAACGCTTCCCGCCCCGCTGTCAAGGGGTGCCCATTACGCGTCTTCGCAACTGGCTTGCACCTGGGCTCGGTAGAAGCGGCCATAGGGGTCGGCGGGATCGAAGAAGACCTGCGGGTCACCGACGATGACGCAGGTCCCGTAGTAGCCGATGGACTGCGCCGTGGTGCGGGCGTCGTCCAAGGCGGCGTCGATGGCGATCGGGCGGGTGGGGCCGTATCCACCGCCGTCGACGAGCACTGAACTGCTGGCCGCGGCCGCGGGACTGGCGACGACGGCGAGGACGAGGACGCTTGCGGCGACGGCGCTGCGGATGCGAATCATGGGGGGAGACTCCGATCATCGGGGATCTGGCCTGACACGTCCGATCGGATATTCGCACGAGACGCTCGAACGGATGACGGTGGCGCGGGAGTTCTTCTGGGCCGTGGGTTCGGTGCTAGGCGCACATTTGCAAGAGGCGTTTTTCCGCCGTGGTCAGCGCGGACTCGATGGCGCCGAGGGCGATGGTCTGCTCGCGGAGCGAGGAGAGGACGAGCCGGGGCGGGCTGAACAGCCGGATGTCGAGGCTGCGGTGCAGGCGGCGTAGCAGCGGTTCGCCGGCTCCGGTCATGCAGCCGCCGAGGATGACGACGCCGGGGTCGATGAGCATGATGAGGACGGCCAGTCCGGCGGAGAATCTTGCGACTATTCGGTCGCAGATGGCGGCGGCGACGGGGTCGCCGGACTCGGCGCGGTCGAACAGCACGGGGCCGATGCGGTCGAGGGGTGTGTCGCGGACGGTGGCGTACAGCTCGGTGCCGTCCGCGCACGTCTCCAGCGCCAGGTCGCGGACGGCCTTCGCGCCGACGAGGCGTTCGAAGCCGCCGGCGCCGTCCACGATTGAATGGTGGGGGGCGGGGGCTGGAGGACGGTCCGGTGTCCGGTCCAGGTCGCCGGTCAGGTCGACGAAGCCGAGTTCGCCGGCGGCCGAGGACGCGCCGCGGTACGGCCTGCCGCCGATGACGATGCCCGCGCCGACCCGCTCGTCCCAGGACACGTAGACGAAGTTGTCGACGCCCTTCGCGGCGCCGTTCGACTGCTCGGCGAGCGCGGCCAGGTTCATGTCGTTGTCGATGTGGACCGGGCAGCCGTGCCGCCGGCTCAGCGTCTCGGCGACCGGCAGCCCCGCCCAGCCGGGAATGCTGGGCGCGAGGCGGATCTCGCCCGTCTCGGCGTTGACGACGCCGGGCGTCCCGACGGCGATGGCCCACAGGTCCGCGGGGTCGAGCCCGGCCGACGCCGCGCAGCGCTGGATCGCGTCGGCGGCGGTGTCGGCGATGTCGGTGCCGGTCGGCCCGGCGGGCGTCTGGAGTTCGGCGACGGCGTGGCCGAGCAGGTCGGCCAGGATCACGTGGACGCCGTGCGTGCCGATGTCGAGGCCGGCGACGAATCCCAGCTCGGAGCGGAACCGGACCTGCTGCGCGGGCCGGCCGATGTTGCCCGGCGGCGGACCGGCGTCGAGGCGTTCGACGACCCCGAGGCCGGCCAGGTCGGACAGCGCACGGGTCACCGCGGGCCGGGACAGCCCGGTCCGCTCGATCAGCCGCGCGATGCTCACCGGCGCGGCGGCGGACCGGACGGCCGCGAGCACCGCGAGACGGTTCATCCGGCGCAGGACGTGTGGTCCGCTTGCGGGCCTGGCGGATGCCACAGGCCGTTCCTCCTTCGACGCAGGGGCGGGACTGCCACGCAGGGGGTACGGGCCCATCCTGCCCGCTGGTGGACCTTGACGTGCGCCGAATCGTGATTGATATTAATGCAGCGTGCGTTAGTTAGTCGCCTCACCCGTCCTGTACAGGAGGGATGAACCCATGGAATCCCAGGGACTGACCCGTAAGCAGGTCCTCGGAATGGCCGCCTTCGGGGCGGGCGCGGTGGTGCTCGGCCCGGCGTTCGCCCGGACGCAGACCGCCGCCGCGGACGTGACC
>JBOHBY010000382.1:0-2221 GCA_050698635.1 Spirillospora sp. | reverse complement strand
GCCCCGGCGAGGCGCTCGTGCGCGGCGTCGAGCCCGGCGCACGCCCAGCCGAGGTAGGCGACCGGCCCGGCCAGCTCGGGCAGGGCGGCCACCTCGTCGTCGGTGAGCTGCGCGGACCACACGTCGTCCAGCCGCCCGTTCGGGACGGTCATGTCCGCCTCGCGCAGCTCGGGGTCGGCGGCGCGCCGGTCGAACAGGCCGGCCAGGGCCCGGCGGCGGCGCTCCACCGGCTCCAGGCCCTCGAAGACGTCCAGGCCCGCGCGGGCCAGGTCGAACATCACCGTCCGGCGCTCGCGGTCGTTCCCGGCCGGTTCGGGCAGCCACAGGCCGGGCGGGCGCCACCGTCCGCCCTGGGTGAACCACGCCGCCGGTTCGCGGACGGCCGACTCCGGCGTCGCGAGGAACGCCGACAGCAGCTCGTAGTCGACGTCGCCGCGCGACCCGCCGCGGACCGCCGACGCGCCGAGCAGGAACGTCAGCAGCGACCACTGCTCGGCCCCGGCGGCGCTGGTGTCGCTCCCGTAGAAGTCGCTGAGCTGCCGGGTCAGGACCACGGCCCGCGGGTCCCTGTTGTATTCGAGCGCGCGTTCGCGCATCTCCTCGTACAGGCCGTCGGGCACCCGCCAGGGCCCGTACGCGTACACGTCGAGGACGGGCTCCTCGGTGAGCAGCACTTCGAGATGGTCCGGCAACCGGGGGGAACTCACCTGGGGTCCTTCTCCTACACAGCGGGTCGGGGTCTGACGTCGGACAGTACGCCGGACAGCACCCTACGGCCAGGCACCACCGCGCACACACCCGTCGCGCGCACGCACCGCGCGCACACCTCGCGCGCCCGTCGCGCGGCGGGTTGGCAGCCGGGCCCGTCCTCGGCGATAGTTGCCGGACGGAAAGCATCCGCCGGACGGGTGCGCGTCGACAGGAGGGGAACCGCCGGTGCCGCCTTTGGAAGTGACCGTTCGGCCACACGGCGGGCGCGCCGTCGTGCGGCTCCGCGGCGAGCTCGACATCGCCACCGCGGACGACCTGCGCAGGCACCTGAACGAAGCCCGCCGCGAGCACGGCGAGAACGTCGTGCTCGACCTGTCCGGCCTGGAGTTCATGGACTCCGGCGGCCTCTCGGTCATCGTCGCCTGCTACAAGGCCACCTCGGCCGCGGGCGGAGGCCTCGTCCTCGCGGCGCCGCGGCCCATCGTCCGGCGGGCGCTGGAGATCACCGGCCTGCACCGGCGCATCCCCGTCACCGACACCCTCGACGCGGCCCTGGACGAGACCCAGGGCGAACCCGACCCCGCCTAGAGCGGCAGCGGGGTGGGACGCTTCGGGCCGCGGCCGTCGCCGGAGGAGCGGCCGGTGGCGCGGCGGCCTATCCACGGCAGCAGGTAGGTGCGGGCCCAGCGGACGTCCTCGCGGCGCATCGTGAGCCAGTCGGGGTGCTCCAGCGGCGGCCAGGGCTCGTGCCAGTCGTCCTTGACCGGGACGCCGATGACGTCCGCGACGAACAGCGCCATCCGGCGATGGCCCTCGGGCGACAGGTGCAGCCGGTCCTCGTACCAGGCGCGCGGGTCGTGGAACACGCGCACCGGCCACAGGTCGACGATGGTGCAGCCGCGCCGGTCGGCGATGGCGCGCAGGTGCATGTTGTACGTAGCGGCCTTGCCGCGGATACGGCCGCCGGTGCGCAGCCCACGGGTGTCGAAGCCGGTGAACACCACGACGCGGGCGCCGGTCGCGCGGAGCCGCCGGACGGCGTCGTCGAACACCACCGCGAGCGCGTCCGGGTCGGCGCCGGGACGGATCATGTCGTTCCCGCCGCCGCAGAACGTGACGAGGTCGGGCACGAGCTCGACGGCGCGCGGCACCTGGTCGTCCACGATCTGCCGGACGAGCTTGCCCCGCACGGCGAGGTTGGCGTAGTGCAACCCCGGGCTGCGCTTTGCGAGGTGCTCGGCGAGCCGGTCCGCCCAGCCCCGGAAGCGGTCCGCCTCGCCCGGGTAGGGGTCGTTCAGGCCCTCGGTGAAGCTGTCGCCGATGGCCACGTACGTCCGGATCCGCTCCATTTCGCTCATCGCAACCCCCATCACCGATTCATGGTCGATCACGTAGCTGAATGATGCAACGTGCAGATCATCAACGCGACCGTGAAACGCCCGGATGTCCGGATGCGGGGAACGCGACGCCAACGTCAGGCGGCGTTACGTCAGGCGGCGTTACGTCCAGC
>JBOHBY010000381.1:0-3903 GCA_050698635.1 Spirillospora sp. | reverse complement strand
GCTGCGGAGCGCCGGGTACGGCGGCGACCGGCGCGTCGGGAAGCTGATCTGCCTCCTCCCGCCGCGGACCTGACCGCCGCGGACCTGACCGGCGCGGACCTGACCGGCGCGGACCTGACCGGCGGGGTCAGCCGATCAGGAACCGGTTCACCGCCTCGCGGCCCTTGGTCCCCCGTTCGCCGTACTCAGGCCAGGTCCTTGGCCGGGTCGAAGCCACAGGCGGGTGCCGTCCGGCAGGCGTCGCGCAGCACCCGGCCCGTGGCGCGCAGGCCGGCGGTGTAGAGCAGGTCGTCGCGTCCCTCGTCCACGTGCGGCAGGACCGAGTCGAGGACGAGCTTGCGGACGTTCTCCGGGTGGAACGCGGCATAGTGCGCGCCGGTCTTCGTCCCGTAGGACACGCCGTCGACCGTCCACTGGCGGACGCCTAGAGCGCGGCGCAGCATGTCCAGTCACGGCGCACCCGTCTCGCCGCCCCTTCTCCGCCACGGACTTTATGTACAGAAAGTCACTACTTCGAGTCCGGAAAGTGATATCGCCACTACTGGCGGTCGGCTCCCAGAATGGGACACTTTTGGCGTGGGGGGCGTCGATCCGCACCGCCGACCCGTGGAGGAGCCCGGATGCAGACCTGGGACGTCATGCGCCAGGAGGACCTCGGCAACACCTTCCACGTGGCCTCGCACGACTCGCGGATCTCGGCGTTGTCGCAGGTCCTGGTGTTAAAGAGCGGCGACGGAGACGGGCGGGCGTATTCGGTGGAGGGCCCGCCCGGGCCCTCCGTCCGCACCAACCGGGATTTGTATCTGGTGTTTCTGCACCTCGGCCAGGAGGCCAGGGCGGCGTCCTGGCCGCTGTCGGCGTTCCTGCGCGCCTTGTGGAAGGTCAGCGCTCCGCTCAGTGACCAGACGCGGCTGGAGCCGGACGACGTCGCGGCGATGTTCGCGGCGGCGTCCACCACGCCGCCCGCCGCCTTCGACCCCGCCTGGAGCGGCAAGGACCTCGCGCTCCCCGGCGGCGAACCGGACGGCTACGCCGACTGGGAACGCGTCCTGCTCTCCCAGATCGCCGACCTGGAGGACTTCGTCGCCGCTCCCCCGGGCCCGCACGCCAGGTTCGGCGTGGACGCCCCGCGCCCGCCCGGCTCCGGCGCCCGCGCCACCCCGGCCCGCTGGTACAACTTCGACCCGGCGACGTACCTGGAGTGCGCCGTCGCGGGGAGCCTCGGCGGCTGGGACGCCGCCGACGGCGCCCGCGTCCCGGTGCCGACCGCCCCCGGGGAGCAGCCCGCCCGCTCCTACGTCCGCACGATCACCACCATGACCTGGGACGACCTGGCGCGCATCGCGGTGTGCGGCCAGGTGTACGAGTGACGTCCCGCGTGCCCTGAACCGTCCGGACGGCGTGGTAGGACTGGGACATGAGCGACAGACCGGTCGAGATCGCCGACCGGGGCGGCTGGTGGATGGCGGAGAGCCGTCCCCATCCCGCGCTGCGCCCGTTCCTGCGCTCCTACGTCGGCTACTGGGAGACCGAGATCGTCCCGACGCGGATGCGGACCCTGCCGGCCCGAACCACCGTCGTGATCATCAACCTGGGGCCGCCGCTGCGCCTGCGGGTCCCGGGCACCGGGATCCCCGACCGCGACTACGGGTCGTTCGTCGCGGGGATGCACGACGGCCACGGCATGTACCTCAGCCCCGGCGGGCAGCGCGGCGTCCAGCTCGACGTGACCCCGCTCGGCGCGTACACGCTGCTCGGCGTCCCGATGGCCGGCCTCACCAACACCGCCGCCGACCTGCCCGCCCTGCTCGGACGCGGCGCGCACACCCTGGTCGAGCGGCTCGGTGCCGCCGCGTCGTGGGGTGAGCGGTTCGACGTCCTCGACGGTTTCCTGCTGCGCCGCCTGGACGCGGGGCCCGTCCCCTCCCCCGAGGTCACCAGGGCGTGGCGGCTGCTGAACACCGATCTCGGCGTCAGCGTCGCCGAGATCGCCGCCGACGTCGGCTGGAGCCGCAAGCACCTGACGAACCGGTTCCGGGAGCAGGCCGGGCTGCCGCCGAAGGTGATGGGACGGGTGATCCGCTTCCAGCGCGCCATCGGGCTGCTGGCCGGCGGCGCCGGGTTCGCCGACGCCGCGTCCGCCTGCGGCTACTACGACCAGGCGCATCTCAACCGTGAGTTCCGCGCCCTGTCCGGCTGCACGCCGGGCGAGCTGATCGGCGGGCAACTGGAGCAGCAGCGCGGTTAGCCCTAGCCCTGGTGGACGCCGCCGCCGAGGTTCATCACGATCACGCCCACCACGATGATCACCGCGCCGGCGATGGTGAGCGGCTTGACCTGCTCGTCGAACAGCAGCACGCCGCCGGCGAACGCCCCGATCGTGCCGAGCGCGGACCAGATCGCGTAGACGGGCCCGACGTTCAGCGACGTCAGCGCCTTCGCCATGAAGAAGAACGAGATCAGGTAGCCGATGACCACCACCACCGAAGGCCCGAGCTTGGAGAACCCCTCGGACGCCCGCATCGACAGCGTGGCCGTGACCTCGAACGTGATCGCGAGCGCGAGCAGCACGAACGGCATCAGCGCGCCCCTCCCGGCTCGCCGTACGTGTCGGCGATCGACTCGAAGACCTTCGTCTCGGCGTCGAACGGGCTGCCGGGACGCGGCCAGTGCAACACGATCTCGGTGATGCCGAGTTCGGCGTAGCGGCCCGCGAGGTCGTCGAACGACGCGGCCGACTCCAGCCACGGTTCGCCGCTGAAGCCCGTCAGCAGGATCCTCTCCTCGATCTTGCGGCCCCCCTCCTCGCACGCGGCGTCCAGCACCTCCAGCCGGGAGCGGACGGTGTCGTACGGCGTCCCGCCCTCGGGACGGCCGCTGGTCACCCATCCGTCGCCGTACCGTGCGGCCAGGCGCATGCCGCGCGGACCGTTCCCGGCGATGACGAGCGGCACGCGGGGCCGCTGCACGCAACCCGGATCCTGGACGACCTCGCGCGCCGTGTAGTACGTCCCTTCGAACGTCGTCTCGGGCTGCCGCAGCAGCCGGTCGAGCAGCTCGACCCATTCGGCGAAGCGGGCGGCGCGTTCGCCGGGCGTCCAGTCGTCGCCGCCGAGGACGCCCGCGTCGGAGGCGCGGCGGGTGCCGCCCGACCCGATCCCGACCGCCAGCCGTCCGCCGCTGATGTGGTCGATCGTCCTGATCGCGTGCGCGGTGGGGACGGGATGGCGGAAGTTCGGCGAGGTGACGAGGGTACCGATCCGCATGCGCGCGGTGACGGCGGCGGCCGCGGCGAGCGTCGTGTACGCGTCGTACCAGGGCGTCGTGCCGCGCCACGCGATGTGGTCGTACACCCAGGCGTGCCGGAACCCGAGATCCTCGGCGCGGCGCCACAGCTCCCCGGCCTCCGGCCAGGACTGCATGGGCCACATCACGGTCCCGATCCTCGGTACGGTCACCGGTCCCCCTTCGTTTCTCGTCCCGGACCTCTCCGGACGGAACGTCCATACAAACAGATCACGGCACCGGACGGGCGAGCCACCGATTCAGGGCCCACCACCAGTGCGCGGCGCGCGACACCGCCGCCCCGCCCGACGGGTCCAGCAGCGGGAGCCCGGTCAGCTCCCGCAGCCGCCGGATCCGGTACTTGACCGTGTTGCCGTGGACGTGCAGCGCGGCGGCGGTCAGCTCGATCCGGCCGCCGTGGTCAAGGTAGGCGGCGCCGGTCTCGGCCAGTTCGCGGTGGAACGGGTCGTCCGGGCGCAGGCCCGCGAGCAGCGCGCCCGCGAGGAGGTCGCCGAACTCCGGCTCCGCCGCGGTGACGGTGAGCAGCGCCAGGTCGGCGAGCTCCCGCGTCCCGGTGAGCCCGGCGGCGGTGCCCGCGTGCAGCGCGCGGCGTCCCAG
>JBOHBY010000380.1:0-2035 GCA_050698635.1 Spirillospora sp. | reverse complement strand
GCTCGTCCGGTTCCCCGAAGGAGGCCGCCCCGGCGGCGGCAGCGGCGGCAGCGGCGGGCGCGGCGGCGCGTTCGTGGCGGGTGAAGGGCAAGGCGCTCGCCGGTCTCGGGGGCTTCGACGCGACGCTCAAGACCTTCATGCGGGAGCGGAACATCCCGTGCGGGCAGCTCGCTGTCGTCCGCAAGGGCAAGCTCGTCCTGGCGCGCGGCTACACCTACGCCGAGGACGGTCATTTCACCACGCAGCCGACCTCGCTGTTCCGCGTCGCGAGCCTCTCCAAGCCGGTGACGGCGACGGCCGTGCTCCGGCTCGCCCAGGACGGGAAGGTCAAGCTCACCGACCGGGTGGCCACGCTGCTGAGCCTGCCGACGTCCGCCGACCCGCGGTTGAAGGACGTCACGCTGTGGCGCCTGCTCCAGCACATCGGCGGCTGGGACCGCGACATCTCGCCCGACGTGATGTTCCAGGACGCGACGATCGCCAGGGCGCTCGGCGTCCCGCTGCCGGTCACGCGGGCGAACATCATGAAGTACGCGTCGGCGCGCAAGCTCGACCACGCGCCCGGGACGAAGTACGCGTACTCCAACTACGGGTACCTGCTGCTCGGCCGGATCATCGAGAAGGCCAGCGGGCAGAGCTACGCGAAGTACGTGCAGCAGAAGGTGCTGGGGCCGCGCACCATTTCGCGCATGCGGCTCGGACGGACGCTGACGAAGGCGAGCGGCGAGGTCCCGTACTACTCGACCTACACCGGGACGACCGTCTTCGACGGCAGCGGCAAGAAGGTGCCCTCCCCGTACGGCGCCTTCAACCTGGAGAACATGGATTCGCACGGCGGATGGCTCGCCTCCGCCATGGACCTGACCCGTTTCGCAGGTATCTACGACGGTGGGACGTCCGTGCTCAACTCGACGTCCATCGGGAGGGCGTTCGCCAAGCCGGAGACGGGCATCAACGGCGACGGCTGGTACTACGGGTGCGGCTGGCAGGTGCGGCCCGTCAGTGGCGGCGGTCGTAATACCTGGCATACCGGATCCCTGCCTGGGACTTACACATTGCTAGTACGCCGGAATGATGGCCTGTCATGGGCCGTCCTTTTCGACCAGCGGCAGGAAGGCGACGCGCCGAGCTACGGCGCCATCGACTCGCTCCTGCACAAGGCCGCGAACGCCGTGACGAGGTGGCCGACCGGGGACCTCACGCCCGACTACTTCTAGCGCGGCTGGTTCTGGCGCGGCTGGTTCTGGCGCGGTTGGCGCGGGTGAATTGGTCGTCGAGCGTGCGGGGGAACGGCAGCATGCGGTGACGGTCCCGCCAGGGGGCGAACTGGCGGACGGCGTTGAAACCGGCGGCCGTGATGATGCGTTCGACGTTAGGGCCTGGTGCGGACACGGGATAGGCGTCCAGGTGCGCGACGCCTGGGGGCAGACCGTCCGGCTTGTGGGGTGACACCAGAGTCATGGGCGGGCGGACGCCTTCGACGGCCGCCATGTCATGCGCGTAGGCGACGAGTTCGAGTATCTCTGCGTCGGGGCCGCTGTGGACGATGAGCCAACCGTCCACGTCGATCGGCTCCGAAGGAGGATCGGTGAGTGTGAGCGGGGTGACCTGGGCGGAGACTGTGCGCAGGTAGGCGAGGTGGGTCGGTGCTAGTGGTTCTAGGACGAATGTGCGGTCGAAGTGGGGTGGGTCGGTGGGGAGGAGCGGCTGGTAGGCGTCCCAGCGCAGTAGCCGCGCCAGGTGCGTGACCCTTGGGCCGGGTGGAATGCGCGTCAATTCGCCTTTCAGCCCGGCGGGGAAGGCGTCGATGATCACCTCGTCGGCGTCCGTGGCCGTCTCCGCGATGTCGAGGGAGGGCGTGATGCGCCAGCCGCCGGTGATGCGCGGGTCGCGCGCGAAGGGGGAGGACGTCACGACGGTCACGGGGGCGTCCAGGCGCAGGGCGTGCAGGACGGAGCGGAGCCGCGTCAGGTGGCCCAGCCCGTCACCGGCCGCGTAGCAGACGATCAACGCGCTGCGTCGAATACGGCGAGGT
>JBOHBY010000379.1:0-2876 GCA_050698635.1 Spirillospora sp. | reverse complement strand
GTGATGGGGGTACCGGGCCGGTTGACGTCGGTGGGCCCGGCGGTCGCGGCGGCGGAGGCGATCGTGAAGGCGGCCGAGGCGGAGGCGAAGGCGCGCACCGAGGAGCTGGACGACGCGGAGACGTCCGCGATGCGCAAGGCGCTGGGGGAGAGCGAGAAGGGGCGCATGCCGCGCGGCACGGCGGGCGCCCTCAAGGACCTCGCCGACCGGCAGAAGTCGCGCGCGACCCGGCTGAAGCGCGACGCCCTCGACCGGACGCTGCTCGACCTCGCGTCCTACTACCGGGACGTCCTGACGCTCCAGCTCGGCACCGGCGGCGACCTGCTCAACGCCGATCTCGCCCCCGAGCTGCGGACATCGGCGGCGCATGGACGTCCCGAGGACACCCTCCGGCGGCTGGACGCGATCATGGCGTGCCGGGAGCGGCTGGAGCTGAACGTCAACCCGCTCCTCGCCGTCGAGTCCCTGACCCTGGCCCTGCGCACCGGCTGAACGGCCGTGCGCACCGGCTTGACGCACCGGCTGAACTCGGCGCATCGGATGGCCGAAACCTTTGTCTTACAAGAGATCTACCTTTTCGTTATAAAACCGTTCGCATCCCTCAACAGGAACATACGTACCTTCTCCTCGCCTGGGCCCCAGTCCCCGGGTCTTGCTCCCCCACGGCCAGGAGGTCTGCTTTGCGGCGAGCCTTGATTTCCGCCGCGTGCGCCGTCACCACCGTGACGGCCCTCGCGTTCCCAGCGTCAGCGGCTCCGAACCCAACGCCGGCCAAGGGCGAGGTCTCGGAGTACGTCGTCCTCTACAGGGAGGGCGTGTCCCCCGGCAGGGCCCACCGCGCGGTCCGGGACGCCGGAGGCAAGATCGTCCACGAGAACCGGGACGTGGGCGTCGCGACCGTCCGGTCGGACAACCCGGCGTTCGTCCAGGACGCGATGGACGAGCGCGCCCTGGAGGGCGTCGCGCACAACCGGATCATCGGCCAGGCGCCGAAGACGCAGAAGAAGAAGTCCGAGAAGATCGAGCGGACGGTCGGGACGAAGAAGAGCGTGTCTCCGGCCGGCAAGCCGTCCAAGGACAAGGAACCGCTGGCCGACCTCCAGTGGGACATGAAGCAGATCCACGCGACGACCGACGGCTCCTACAAGAAGGAGCAGGGCGACAAGCGCGTGCTGGTCGGCATCCTCGACACCGGCGTGGACGGCGACCACCCCGACATCGCGCCGAACTTCAACCGCAAGCTGAGCCGTAACTTCACCACCGACATCCCGACCGACGCCAACGGCACCGAGGTCGACGGCCCGTGCGAGTTCCCGTCGTGCGTCGACCCCAACGACTGGGACGACAGCGACCACGGCACGCACGTCGCGTCCACGATCGCCTCGCCCCGCAACGGCCTCGGCATGTCCGGCGTCGCGCCGAACGTGTCGATCGTCAACCTGCGCGTCGGCCAGGACTCCGGCTACTTCTTCCTCCAGCCGACCGTCGACGGCCTGACGTACGCGGCCAAGAACGGCATCGACGTCGTCAACATGTCCTACTACGTCGACCCGTGGCTCTGGAACTGCGGCAACAACCCGGCCGACAGCCCCCAGGACCAGATGGAGCAGCGCACCATCATCACGGCCGTGCAGCGCGCGCTGGACTTCGCGCACAAGCGGGACGTCACGCTGATCGCCGCCGCCGGAAACGAGCTCGTCGACTACACCAAGACGAACGTGGACGGCACCAGCCCCGACTTCCCGTCCGTCCCCGGTGAGAAGCCGTACGAGCGGACGATCCCGGCGAGCTGCCTTTCGATGCCGGGCGAGGGCAAGAACGTCATTCCGGTCTCCTCGACCGGGCCGAGCACCCGCAAGTCGTACTTCAGCAGCTTCGGCGACGGGTACGTCGCGGTGGCCGCGCCCGGCGGCGACAAGGTCGACACGACGGACCAGCGTCCCGACGACCGCGCCGGAGTCTGGGCCGCCTACCCCGAGCGCCTCGCGAAGGAGCGCGGCGAGCTGAACCCCGACGGCACGCCGAAGGTGCCGAACATCATCCGCAGCTGCGACGGTGACGACTGCGCCTACTACCAGTCGATCCAGGGCACCTCGATGGCGTCGCCGCACGCCGTCGGCGTCGCCGCCCTCATCATCAGCAAGTACGGGCAGCGGGACCGCCGCAACGGCGGCCTCACGCTCGACCCGCGCGCGGTGGAGTGGGTGCTGCGCGGCACCGCGACCGAGAAGGAATGCCCGAGCCCGCGGACCGTCGAGTACGTCTGGTACACGCTGCAAGGCGGCAAGTGGGTGAAGAACACGTCAACGCAGACCTGTGAAGGCTCGAAGGGCCAGAACGGGTTCTTCGGAAGCGGCATCGTGGACGCGCTGAACGCCGTCAGCCGCTGACCACATCGGGCGCCGATTCTTCTGGCGCAGCGAAATGGCCCAGGACCGAGACCGGTCCTGGGCCATTTCGTTAATCTTGGCCGTGCCTCGCCCCCTCGACTATTTCTGCGACGGAAGCAACCTTTGAAGGCACACGGCGTCTCTGGGACATGGAACGTCAACTTCTCAGCCGTGAACGACCGAGCACGTCCCTTCCGGGAAACCCTGTTGCCCGGAGCTCCCTCGGATGAGCGGCGCTGAAACGGTGGTCACCGGACATCCATTCGACCCGCCCGATCAGCCCGACCAGGCCGACCAGGCCGAGCCTGCGGACACGGCCGGCCGCGGGGGCCCGGTCGAGCCCGCGGGCGGCGACGCGGGGACGGCGATCACCGATCTCTACCGGGGCCACGCGCTCGGCCTGACGCGTCTCGCGCTGATGATGGTCGGCGACCGCGGGACGGCCGAGGACGTCGTCCAGGACGCGTTCACCGGCCTCTACAAGCG
>JBOHBY010000378.1:0-2087 GCA_050698635.1 Spirillospora sp. | reverse complement strand
GCGGGCGCCGTAGCGGGCCCCGACGACCAGCACGATCACCAGCGCGACGGCCAGGCCGGGCAGGGTCTGGCCGACGGCACGCGCCCCCTCTTCGTTGAACGGCCCGATGTCACCGGCGCCGCTGACGACGACGCCGCCGTTCTTCTCCACCGCCCCGGACGCGTTGTGCGACTTCTCCCAGTCGGTGTGGTTCATCTCGCCGACCGATTCGCTCTTCCACGCGCCACCGGCACCGCCCTCGACGGCGACGTTGTCGAAGGTGCCGACCGCCTGGGTGAACCGGGCCTCGTCGATCGCGCCGCCGAGGCCGACCTCGCGAAGGGTGAGATCGCCCGGGGACGTGGCGAACAGGCCGACCTGGGCGGTGTCCGGCAGCCCGTCGAGCTTGGCCTTCGCGACCGTCCGCCACCGCTTGCCGTCCACGGACTCGGCGCCGGTCACGGTGTCGCCAGAGCGGGTGAGCCGTAGCCAGCGCGGCGAGCGCTCCGAGACACCGCCGCCCCCGCCCGCGCTTCCGGCGACGTCGTGCTCGTAGTCGTGCTGGAAGCGCACGCCGTGGCGGCCCGTCATCATCAGCGCCGCGTACCGCGAGCCGGGGCGCGTCCCGTCCTTGACGATGATGCCCGCCTTCGCCCACGGCACCAGCCCGGGAACGATCTCGTCGTGGTCCGGCGGCGGGTAGGTGATCGTCCCGGTCATCGAGGTCATCCGGACCGTGATGGCGCCCTCGGGGCCGAGGTCGCGGTGCAGGAACCAGAACTGGTCGCTGACGACGCGGCCGTCGCCGGTCACGGGGGCGCCCGGGCAGGAGCCTTCGCAGGACGCGCGGTTTCCGGACGTGAAGAGCACGGCGAGCCCGATGAAGGCGAGCGCGGCGGCGCCCAGGGCGATGAGACGGGCGGGGCGGCGGAACACGGCCCATTCCCGCCGAAGCGGTTCGATGGTCGACATGCCGTCGGTTCTACAGATCGGCGTGTAGCACGGCCCGAACGATGTTCGTCACGCCGCTGTTATGTCCTTCGCGGCATGCTGGGGGCATGGTCAGCCTGCGCAACAGGACCGTCGGGGCACGGTTCACGTTCTTGTTCGCCGCCGCGTTCCTCGTGTCCGCCTTCGTCCTGCTGGGCCTGACCTTCCTGATCTCCGGCGGCGACACGACCAGCACCGCCCCCACCGGGAACTCCCCGGCCTGGGGCGGCGGTCTCGACCCGGCGCAGCAGCGCGTCCTGCGGCTGGAGGACGAGCTGGCGGCGGTCCACGCTCAGCAGTCCCGCCAGGTCCTGGCCGGTTCGCTGGTCGCGCTGGCGGTGATGGCGGTCCTCTCGCCGCTGCTCGGCCGGGTACTGGCCCGGCGCGTGCTGCGTCCGCTGCGGGTCATCACGAGCGTCACGCGGCGCATCTCCGCCGAGAGCCTGGACCGGCGGCTCGCCGTCACCGGCCCGGACGACGAGGTGAAGGACCTCGCCGACACCATCGACGGCCTGCTCGGACGGCTTGAGTCCTCGTTCGACGCGCAGCGCCGCTTCGTGGCCAACGCGTCTCACGAACTGCGCACACCGCTGGCGACCATGCGGGCCTCGCTCGACGTCGCGGTCGCCAAACCGGCCCCGGACGCCTCGACCGTCGCCCTCGCCGACCGGCTCCGCACCCAGCTGGACCGGGTCGACCACCTGCTGGACGGGCTCCTCGTCCTGGCCCGCGCCCAGCACGGCGCGCTCGCCGACGCCGCTCCCGTCGACCTGGGCGACCTGATCCGCACCGCACTGCGCGAAAGATCAGCCGACACGCACGCGAAGAGCCTCGACGTAGCCATCGACATGCCAGCGAAAGCAGTGATCCAAGGAAGCCCGGCCCTACTGGCAAGGCTGGTGGACAACATCATCGACAACGCCATCACGCACAACGAGAACGACGGATGGATCCGGATCACCGGGCACGCGCAGGAGCGGGAGGAGGCGGTGCTCATCGTCGAGACGGGCGGGAGCGTCCTCGATCAGCGGCAGGTCGACCGGCTGGTGCGGCCCTTCGAGCGGCTCGGCGGGGAGCGCACCGGCTCCTCGGGGCTGGGCCTGTCGATCGTGGCCGCG
>JBOHBY010000377.1:0-3523 GCA_050698635.1 Spirillospora sp. | reverse complement strand
CCTGGACGTTGATCCCCATCACCAGGTTCGGCCGGTCGGCCGGCTCGCCCGCAGCCTCGCGCTGGTGCTGCCAGCGACGCTTGAGCGCGAGCCCGCCGAGCATCGCCGCCTCGCTCGACCCGGTCGTCGAGCAGCCGACGGCGCGGCGCGGGTCCTCGGCGTGCCAGAGCCGGGCGAGCATGTGGACGCAGCGCAGCTCCAGCTCCGCGGTCCGCGGATACTCGTCCTTGTCGATCATGTTCTTCTCGGCGCACTCGGCCATCAGCCGCAGCGCCGCCGGCTCCGCCCACGTGGACACGAACGTGGCGAGGTTCAGGCGCGCGTTGCCGTCCAGCATCAGCTCGTCGTGGACGATCTGGTACGCGGTTCCCGGCTCCATCTCCCCGGCGGGCAGCGCGTACCTGGGCACCTTCATCGGCTCCCGGCTGAAGATCGGATTGACCTCCAGATCCTCGCCGCCGTGCCCGCCGCCGTGGCGGGGATGCTTGAGCGCCATGCCGCCGACCTCCTCCGCAGCCGGGACCTTTCCGGCTGCGCACGAAGTACCCGCCCGCCCGGCGCCTACTCGGCCGGGCGCGGCGCCTCGTTGAGGCCGCTCTCCAGGATGCGGAAGGCCCAGTCGACCGTCTCGGAGATCGAGCCGAAGGCGCCGGGGTAGCGGCGCAGGGCGTCGGTGGCGGCCTGGAAGCCGCAGGTCGTGGAGCCGGCGATGACGTGGGGGCGCAGGTCGGTGGCGGGGTCGAGGCCGAGCCGCTCGGCGATGACGTCGGTCAGCAGCGCCTGCTTCTTCTGCGCGTGCTCCAGGCTGCCCGCCATGAGCGACGGGCTCTGGCTCATCATCTCGAACATGCAGGTGAACCGCTCCGGGTCGAAGCCGAGCTCGCCGCGCTCGCAGGCGCGGGCGATCTCCACCACGGTGCGGCGCAGCGCCGTCATGATCGGCTCGTCGGCGGGCCGCTCGGCGAGCGCGGAGAGCACGGCGGCCGTCTGCTCCTCCTGGAAGGTGAGCGCGACGTCCTCCTTCGAGGCGAAGTAGCGGAAGAACGTGCGGGACGAGACGTCCACGGCGTCGGCGATCTCCTCGACGGTCGTGGCGTCGAACCCCTTCTCGGCGAAGAGGGAGAACGCGGCGTCGACGAGCGCCTCCCGGGTGCGCTGCTTCTTGCGCTCGCGCCTGCCCGGGGGCAGGGGCCCGGGGCCGGTCTCGTGGGCGGTCGCGGTCATGAGCGAAGTGTAACCATCAGGTGATCTCCAGCCAAGCGTCAGTTGACGACCAATGTCGTGAGATGAATCATGTCGTCCTACGACGAGAGGCATTTGACGACAAGTGTCATCCTATGACAGTTTGAACCCTGGTCTTATCCGAGCTTGCTGACTTGCCACTGGAAGGTCACCGAATGACTCAGTCTTCAGGCGCCGAGACGCTCGACCCGGGCGCCCTCAAGACATCGCCGCGCGAACGGGCGCGCGGCCGTCCCGCCAGAGCCGGGCACGGGCACCCGTGGCTCACGCTCGTCGCCGTCGCGCTCGGCGTGATGATGGTGGGGCTGGACGCGACCGTCGTGTCCATCGCCAACCCCGCGATCGCCAAGGACCTCGGCGCGAGCCTGTCCGGGCTCCAGTGGGTCACCAACGCCTACCTGCTGACACTCGCCGTCACGCTGATCCCGGCCGGGAAGATCGCCGACCGGTTCGGCCGCAAGCGGACGTTCCTCGCGGGCGTGATCGGGTTCGCCATCTCCTCGGTGCTGATCGGCCTGTCCGGCGGCCTCGGCATGGTCATCTTCTGGCGCGTCGTGCAGGGCTTCGCGGGGGCGCTCCTGCAACCGGCCAGCCTCGCCATCCTGCGCAACACGTTCCCCGCCGACAAGCTCAACGCCGCCATCGGCGTCTGGGGCTCCACGGTCGGCATCTCCATCGCGGGCGGCCCGATCGTCGGCGGCCTGCTGGTCGAGAACGTCAACTGGGAGTCGGTGTTCTTCCTGAACGCCCCGCTCGGCGTCATCGCGCTCCTGGTCGGCCTGTGGGTGATCCGCGAGTCCAAGGACGAGAAGGCGGCCGGCTCGTTCGACCTGCCCGGCGTCGCGCTGCTGTCCGGCGCGCTGTTCGCGCTGGTCTGGGGCCTGATCAAGGCCGGTGAGCACGGCTTCGGGGACACCGTCCCGCTGGTGTCGTTCGCCGTGTCGGTCGTGCTGTTCGCCGCGTTCGTCTGGAACGAACTGCGGGTCGAGAAGCCGCTGCTGCCGCTCGGGCTGTTCCGCTCGGTGTCGCTGTCGGCGGCGACCGGGCTGATCATCCTCGGCTTCTTCGGGATGTTCGGGACGGTCTTCTTCATCACCCTCTACCTGCAGCAGGTCCACGGCATGAGCCCGGTGGACGCCGGCGTCCGGATGCTGCCGATGACCGGTGTGTTCATCATCGCCTCGCCGCTGGCGGGCGCGCTGACCACCCGGTTCGGGCCGCGTGTCCCGCTCGTGCTCGGCATGGCGTTCACCGCGGCCGCGATGTTCGGGCTGTCGCGCATCGGGGTGGACGCCCCCTACGTCGAGCTGTGGCCGTGGTTCGTGCTGGTCGGGCTGGCGTTCGGGATGGTCATCGTCGCCGGGACGGAGGCCATCGTCGGCAACGCGCCCGCGCACCTCGCCGGTGTCGCGGGCGGGCTCCAGCAGACGGCCGCGCAGCTCGGCGGCGTCCTCGGGACGTCCGTGCTGGGCGTGCTGCTGTCCACCAAGGTCGACGACGTGCTGTTCGGACGGCTGACCGGCGCCGGCGTGCCCGGCTCCGCGGCCGAGCAGCTCTCAGGGCAGGGCGGCATCGTGTCGCAGGGCGTCGCGCCCGTCCCGCCGGGAACGCCCGCTTCAACCGCCGACGCCATCACGACGGGAAGCCACCTGGCGTTCATGGACGGCTTCCAGAACGCGCTGACCGTCGCGGGCGTGGTCGCGCTCGTCGCGATCCTCGCGGCGCTGCTGGTCAAGCGCGGCAGCAGCCCGGTCGAGGGCGCCGCGGCGGCGTGAGGCCCGCCGGGTCAGCCGTGGCCCGCGTCGGGTGACGGGGTCGGGTTGGTCGTGGGGCTCGGGCTGGGGGTGCCCGGGTCCTCCGCCGGCGGGTCGGTCGGCTGTTCGGTCGGCGGATCCGTCGGCGGGTCCGTGGGGGGATCGGTCGGCGGGTCCGTCGGCGGATCGGTCGGGTCGACCGGGGGAGTGGTCGGCCCGGACGGGACGTCGGTGGGCTCCCGGTCCCCGTCCTGGTCGTCGGACGGCGACGTCGTGGGCGACTTCGGGGCCGCGCCGCCGGGGACGCCCCGGTCGCGGCGCGGATCGGCGTTCGCGGCCGGGTCGTCCGGTGCCTCAGGCGCCCCGGACGGCACGCGCTCCGATCCGGAGAGGCCGGGCATCGGGTTGCGCGGGGCGCCGCCCGAGGTCGTGGACACCGGGTTGGTCTGGCCGGTGCTCGCCGACGGGACGAGCGTGTTGGAGCCGCTGCCCTTGGCCGACGGCCACGAGGCGAGCAGGCCGATGAC
>JBOHBY010000376.1:0-5287 GCA_050698635.1 Spirillospora sp. | reverse complement strand
TCGAGGACCTGCTGCTGCTCGGCGCCCTGGACGGGCGGCTCGCGATCGGTTCGATGAACCGGGGCGGCCTCGCCGGGACGGCGTTCGAGATCGACGGCCGGTTCACCGCCTACGACGCGGACGCGATCGCGGCGTCCCGGCTGGACGGCGGCGCGATGCTGCTCCGCGTCGACGACACCGACGCGGCGAGCGTCCGCACGCTGGAGGGCTGCGCGCACGCCGTGTCGGAGCTCGCGCGGCACCGGCTGATGGCGCTGGTGGAGCCGTTCGTGGCGCAGCGCGTCGAGGGGCGCGTCCGGAACCTGCTGGCGCCGGAGGCGATGATCCGGGCGGTGTCGGTCGCGTCCGGGCTCGGCGTGACGTCGGCGTACACGTGGCTGAGGGTGCCGGTCGTCCCGGAGATGGAGCGGGTGGTCGCGGCGACGACGCTGCCCACGCTGGTGCTCGGCGGCGACTCCGGCGGCGACCCCGGCGAGGCGCTGGACGGCTGGCGGCGCGCCCTGCAAATCCCGGGCGTCAACGGCCTGATCGCCGGTCGTGCCCTGCTGTATCCACCGGACGGTGACGTGGAAGGCTCGATGGATGCCGCCGCCGCCCTCTTGTGATCGACTGTGGATCCAGGGTAGGCCGGAGGCATGGAGAGCGAATCCACTCCGGTATCCCCGGTATTTGCCGATATCACCCTTACCGTGAACGGGCAGGAGCACCGGCTCGGCGTCGACACCCGCGCGTCCCTGCTGGACGTGCTGCGCGAAGAGTTGGGGCTGACCGGCTCGAAGAAGGGCTGCGACCACGGGCAGTGTGGTGCGTGCACCATCCTCATCGGCGGACGCCGCGTGAACGGGTGTCTCGCGCTGGCCGTCGCCCATGACGGAGCGGAAATCGTCACGGTCGAAGGGCTCGCGCAGGACGGGCAACTCAGTGCGGTCCAGGAGGCGTTCATCGAGAACGATGCCTTCCAGTGCGGCTACTGCACGCCCGGTCAGCTCTGCTCCGCGACAGGGATGCTGGACGAGGTCGAACAAGGCTGGCCCAGTGCGGTGACCAGCGATGTTGGTTCCGCACCCGTTTTGGACGACGACGAGATACGCGAACGGATGAGCGGCAACCTGTGCCGGTGCGGCGCCTACGTGGGCATCGTCGCCGCGCTGAGGCAGGTGGCGAAGTCGTGAGGCCGTTCACCTACGAACGCGCGACCAGCGCTGAGGACGCCCTATCCCGCCACGACGGCGAAACCCACTACCTCGGCGGCGGGACCAACCTGGTGGACCTGATGCGGCTCGGCGTCGAAACACCGGCCAGGCTGGTGGACGTCGCGCACCTCCCGTACGACGACATCCAGCTGACCCCGGACGGCGGGCTCATCATCGGCGCGGCCGTGAGCAACAGCGCGCTCGCCGCGGACAGGACGGTCCGCGAAGGGCATCCGGTGCTCGCGCAAGCCGTGCTGGCAGGGGCGTCCGGACAGATACGCAACCTGGCGACCGTCGGCGGCAACCTTCTGCAACGCACACGCTGTTCCTACTTCCAGGACACCACCAAGCCCTGCAACAAACGGAACCCGGGCAGTGGATGCCCGGCGCGGGCAGGCGAGCATCACAACCTCGCGATCCTTGGCTCTTCGGCGGCGTGCGTGGCGACGCACCCGTCCGACATGGCCGTAGCCTTGTCGGCGCTGGACGCGTCGGTGAGTGTCCTAGGGCGCGCCGGTGCGAGAACCATCCCGATCGACGAGTTCTACCGGTTGCCCGGCAACGAGCCAGAGCGCGACACCGTCCTGGAACCAGGCGACCTGGTCACGGCGGTAGAAGTTCCGATGCTCGGCATACCGTCCCACTACCGGAAGGTCAGGGAACGTGCGTCGTTCGCGTTCGCGCTGGTGTCGATAGCGGCCGCGTTGGACGTCGACGACGGCGCGGTCCGGGACGTCCGCCTCGCGCTGGGCGGAGTGGCGCACAAACCATGGCGGGCCCGACAGGCCGAAGAGGCACTACGCGGCGCACCCGCGACGCGGGAGTCGTTCCTGCGGGCCGCAGAGGCCGAACTGGAGGCCGCCGAGCCGCTGCGCGACAACGCCTACAAGGTGCCGCTCGCGCGCAACCTGATCGTCCAGACGCTTACGGAACTGGCTGAAACGGTCGAACCGGGGGAGGGGACAGCGTCATGACCCAACGGCTGGAGAGCCGCGAGAAGGTCACGGGAGCGGCGCGCTACGCGTTCGAGTACCCCGTTGAGAACGTCGCCTACGCGGCGGCAGTACAGGCGACCGTCGGACGCGGTGAGGTCACGGCCGTCGGCACAGAAGCGGCGTTGGCGCTTCCTGGTGTGCTGGCCGTTCTGTCGTGCGAGAACGCGCCAAAACTGAGTGACCCGCCAGACGGAGAGCTGGCCCTGTTCCAATCCCGGACGGTCTCCTACCGTGGCCAGTTCGTCGCGGCCGTGGTCGGCGAGACGCTCGAAACCGCACGGGAAGCGGCCCGTCTCGTCCAGGTCGAGTACGCGTCGGAGCCACCGGACGTAGCACTGCGCACCGACCACCCGGGCCTCTACAAGCCCGACAAGGTAAATCCGGTCTTCCCCGCTGACACCGAACAAGGCGACCCCGAGAACGCGTTCGCCGACTCGGCCGTCCGCGTGGACGTCACCTACACGACGCCCGCCGAGCACAACAATCCGATGGAGCCGCACGCCACCCTCGCCCTCTGGGACGAACACGGAACCCTCACGCTCTACGACTCGACCCAGGGCCCGTCGACCGTCCAAAGGCTGATCGCCCAGACCTTCGGTCTCGACGTGGCGAAGGTGCGGGTCATAGCCCCGCACGTCGGTGGTGGGTTCGGCTCCAAGGGCGGCCCCAGGCCGAGTGTCGTTCTGGCCGCGATGGCGGCAGGGGCGGTGGGACGTCCCGTCAAGTTCGCCGTCCCGCGCCAGCAGATGTACGCGACGACGGGCTACCGGACGCCGACGATCCAGCGTTTCCGCGTCGGTGCGGACAGCGACGGGCGCCTCAACGCGGTCCTCCACGACGTGGTGGAGCACACGTCCACCGTGAAGGAGTTCGCCGAGCAGACCGCCACCCCGACCCGTGTCATGTACCAGGCGCCCCACCGGCGGACGTCACACCGTCTCGCCGCCCTGGACGTCCCCACCCCGTCCTGGATGCGGGCCCCAGGTGAGACGCCCGGCATGTACGGGCTCGAATCCGTCATGGACGAGATCGCCGTCGCCACCGGCGTCGACCCGGTCGAGCTGCGCATCCGCAACGACACCGACCGGGAGCCGGAGAGCGGCCTGCCGTTCAGCTCCCGCAACCTCGTCGCGTGCCTGGAGGAGGGCGCCGAACGCTTCGGCTGGGCCGGACGCGACCCCGCGCCGGGCGTCCGCCGGGAGGGCCGCAAGCTCATCGGGACGGGGGTCGCCGCGTCCACCTATCCCGCCTACATGGCCCCGAACCGGGCGACGGCCCGCGCCGAACCGGACGGGACGTTCACGATCCGGATCGCCGCCGCCGACATCGGCACAGGCGCCCGCACCGCGCTCACGCTGATCGCCGCCGAGACGCTGAAGGTGAACCTCGGCGACGTGACGGTCAAGCTGGGCGACAGCGCTCTCCCGAGGGCGTCGGTGGCGGGTGGCTCCGCCGGGACGGCCGGTTGGGGGACGGCCGTCGTCCGCGCCTGCGAGGCCCTGCGCGCCGACATGAACGGCGGCGTTCCCCCTGAAGGGCTGGAGGTGGAGGTGGACACCGCCGAGGAGGTCAAGGGGCGGGACAAGTACGCCCGGCACGCGTTCGGCGCGCAGTTCGCCGAGGTGGAGGTGGACGCCGACACGGGTGAGGTCCGCGTCCGCAGGCTGCTCGGCGTGTTCGCCGCCGGGCGGATCATCAACCCGCTGCTGGCGCGCTCCCAGTTCATCGGCGGGATGACGATGGGCGTCGGCATGGCGCTGATGGAGGAGAGCGTCATGGACCTGGAGTTCGGCGACTACCTCACCCGGGACCTCGCGCAGTACCACGTCCCGGCGTGCGCGGACGTCCGCGACATCGACGCGGCGTGGGTGGAGGAGTCCGACCCGCACCTGAACCCGATGGGCTCCAAGGGCATCGGCGAGATCGGCATCGTCGGGACGGCCGCGGCGGTCGGCAACGCCGTCCACCACGCGACCGGCGTCCGCGTCCGGCACCTGCCCATCACCCCGGCGAGGCTCCTGCCCGGCCTCTGACCTGTTGCCGGTGAGCTACTGGCGGTAGCTCTCGACCTCGGCGGCGGGACGGACCTCGGCCTCGTCCGGGTTCTGTCCCGCCGCGACGCGGGCCCGGCGCTGCCTGAGCAGATCCCAGCACTGGTCGAGCGCCACCTCGAGTGACCGGAGCCGCTGCTGCGCGTCGGCGTTCGAGGTCTCGCCGCGTTCGTGCGCCTCGCGCAGCGCGTGCTCCTCCTCGATGAACTCGTTGATCCGGCCCAGGATTTGCTTCTCGTCCAATGAAATCGCTCCCGATCGTGGTTTTCCCGCCTGGTGGGGGTCAGAAGGCGCCGACAGATGAGAGCCTGACATATACGGGACCGCGCACGGTAGCGGCGCCCCCGGTCCGAGGCGAGGAGCGGATGACGGTCTGGCGGATCACCGGTGGTGAGGACGGCGTCGAGTCCGGCGGGCGGGCATCGCCCGTCCGGGGCCCCGGCTACGACATCGTCGAGCTCGACACGGCGCTGCTGCGCATCGCCGCCGCGGCGGCCGTGCCGCGGCTCGCCATGAGCGGCGAGATCGACGTGTCGAACGCCCTCGACGTGACCCGCGCGCTCACCGCCGCGAAGGACCGCGCGGTCGGGGACGTGCACGTCGACCTGACCGAGGTCGATTTCGTCGACGTCGCGGGGCTGCGCGCTTTCACCCTCGCCGCGCGCGGCCTCGACGAGGGCGGCCGGCTGCTCGTCCTGCACGCGGTCTCGCCGCACATCGACAAGCTGTTCGCGACGATCGGGTGGAGCTCGACCCCCGGCCTGCAGATTCACTGCCGTCCCCGCATCTGAAAGCCAATGGGAACGCCATGCCCGCGCCCAGGCGGGGTAAATGACTCCGGCATTGTCTGAGATGTCATTGAGTATCCGTTCTGAGGCAGTTTGACCCCCAAAAGCACGGTTAGGAGCTGTTTATAGTTCTCCGATTCCAGAGGGGGATCTCATGGCAAGGCGTAGAGAGCGTGCGCAGACGCCTATGGCCAGCGAGCACGCCGGCGAGCACGCGGGCGAGCACGGGGGCGAGCGCGGCACGGCGGCGATGCCGGGGC
>JBOHBY010000375.1:0-4522 GCA_050698635.1 Spirillospora sp. | reverse complement strand
CTGGCCGGCTGCGACCTGGTCATCGAGGCCGCGGAGGACCCCGAGGCCGGGCGGGCGCTGCTGTCGGCCGCCGCGCAGGCCGTCAAGCCGGGCACGGTCCTCGCCGTCACGTCCGTGGACGGACCGTCCTCCAGCCCCCACCCATCGCCATTCAACGGACGAGCTCCGCTCGACAGCTCGGTGATCCGGCAGGCCATGGCGACCGGACGTCCCTCCGACGTCGTCGGCCTGCACCTGCCCGAACCGGAGGCCCAGGCGGTCCCCGCCCCGCTCGCCGAGATCGCCGCCACCGTCGTGACCGCACCGGACGTCGCCGACCGGGCCGCCGACCTCGCCGGACGCCTCGGCCTCACCGTCGTCCGCTGCCGCGACCGCGCCGGGTTCATCGTCGACGCCCTCCGCTTCCCGTATCTGAACGACGCCGCCGCCATGCTCGGCGCCGGATACGCCGACGCGGACTCGATCGACGCCGCCATGACCCTCGGCTGCGGCTACCCCACCGGCCCCATCGCCGACCTGGACCGCCTCGGCCTGGCCCGCGCGGTCACCGTCCTGAACGCCCTCCACACCGAGTCCCGCGACCCCGCCCTGGCCCCCACCCCGCTCCTTGTGGAGCACGTCACCGCTGGCACGCCGTTGCGCTGAATATCCTCGAAGTCATGAGCCGCCGGAAGAATCGTCGTGCTGGGTCCGGCCGTCCTGAGAAGGGCGGCGGGGGCGGGTCGTGGGCTCAGGAGACCGAGCAGGGGCCGGACGGGGAGTGGATCGTCCGGGCCGTGTCCGGGGCCGGCGCGGCCAAGGCGTACCGGTGTCCGGGCTGCGACCAGGAGATACCGCCGGGCGTCGCGCACGTCGTCGCGTGGCGGGCCGACGACCAGGGCGGCGACGACCGGCGGCACTGGCACCGACCCTGCTGGCAGGCACGGACCCGGCGTTCCCCTCGCGTCCAGCGGACACGGAACGCCCCGCGCTACTAAGGAGACATATGGCGGAGATCAGGGCGGCCACCGTGCTGCCGGCGCGGCGTGAGGAGATCACGCTGCACACGTCCGACGGCCTGGAACTGGTCGGCGAGCTGGCGTCGCCCGTCGACCGGCCGCCGGTGGCGACACTGGTCTGCCTGCATCCGCTGCCCACGGCCGAGGGCATGATGGACAGCCACGTGCTGCGCAAGGCGTCCTACCGGCTGCCCGCGCTCGCCGGTGTCGCGGTGCTGCGGTTCAACACGCGCGGGACGACGTCGGCGCGCGGCACGAGCCAGGGCGAGTTCGGCGAGGGCGAGACCGAGCGGTTCGACGTGGCGGCGGCGCTGGAGTACACCGAGTACCACGACCTACCGCGGCCGTGGCTGCTCGGCTGGTCGTTCGGGACCGAGCTGGCCCTGAAATGGGGGCTCGACCCGCATGTCGAGGGCGCGATCCTGCTGTCGCCGCCGCTCAAGCGCGCGGGCGACGCCGAGCTCGACGCGTGGGGCGCCGACGGACGGCCCCTCGTGGCGCTCGTCCCCGAGTTCGACGACTACCTGCGTCCGGCGGAGGCGCGGGAACGGTTCAAGCGCGTCCCGCAGGCCGAGGTGATCGCGGTCGACAACGCCAAGCACCTGTGGGTCGGCGAGCCGTACGTACGGATCGTGCTGAACGAGATCGTGCAGCGGGTCGCGCCGGCCGCCGTCCCGCTCCCCACCGAATGGGACGAACCGGACAAGTAACGGATCGCGGCCGGTCGTGGCCACTCCCGTCACGCGCGACCCGAGAGCGGGTAGACGCAGGACGGGCCGCCCGTGTTCACGGCGACCCCTCGGCGACGCCGTCCGGGAGGACCGCCTATGACCGTGCAGCTGTACGCCAGGGATGTCGGTTCCGGCACGCCGCTCGTCCTGCTGCACGCGTTCCCGCTCTCCTCGGCGATGTGGCTCGCCCAGCGGGAGGGCCTCGCGAGCCGGTTCCGGGTCATCACGCCCGACCTGCGCGGCTTCGGCGGCTCGTCGCTCGGCGACGACGAACCGTCCGTCGACGTGATGGCCGACGACGTCGCCCGTATGTTACGGAGCCTCGGCGTCCGGCGGGCCGTGGTCGGCGGGCTGTCGATGGGCGGCTACGTCGCGATGGCGCTGTGCCGGTCGCATCCTGACCTCGTCCTCGGGCTCGTGCTGGCCGCGACCCGTGCCGCCGCCGACAGCGAAGCCGTCCGGGAGAACCGGCTGCGGCAGGCGGAGCTGCTCGACGGCGAGGGCACCACGCGGGTCCTCGTGGACGAGGTGCTGCCCGCGCTCGTCGGGCCGACGACGTACCGGCAGCGGGCCCTCGTCTATGGGCGCGTGCGCGGGCTCGTCCAGGCCACGCCGCCGAAGGCCGCCGCGTGGGCCCAGCGCGCCATGGCCGGACGGCCCGAGTCGTTCGGCACGCTCCGCGGCGTCCGCGTCCCCGCGCTCATCATGATCGGGGACGAGGACGCCCTGTCCACCGAGGACGAGGCCCGCACCATGGCGGACGCGCTGCCGAACGCGGAACTGCTCGTCATCCCGCGCGCCGGGCACCTGTGCGCCGTCGAGCAGCCCGACCTGTTCAACCAGGCCGTCGCCGAGTTCGCCACCGCCCTAGCCCGCACCAGCCGCTGACCCACCCGCTGACCCACCCGTTGGGCTACATCGTCTCCTGGCGCGGGACGACGATCTCGCGGATCAGCAACGAGATCGCCGCCGCCGTCGGGATCGCCAGCAGCGCGCCGACCACGCCGAGCAGCGCCCCGCCGACCAGCGCCGCCACGATCGTCACCGCGGGCTGGACGTCGACCGTCCGCTTCATGACCCGCGGATAGACCACATAGTTCTCCACCTGCTGGTAGAGCAGATAGAAGATCGCGCAGACGATCAGGTCGGTGAGGTTCCCGGTGAGGAACGCGACCAGGCACGCCACCACCGCGCCGATCGTGGCGCCGATCAGCGGGATCAGGTCGGTCACCGCGATGATCAGCGCCAGTGCCAGGGCATACTTCACCCCGAGGATCGACAGGAAGACGTACGAGGTCGTGCCCGCGATGAACGCGATCGTGAACTGCCCGGCGACGTACCCGCCGATCCGATCGAGGATCTCGTCACCGAGCAGCGCGACCCTCGCCCTCCGGGAACGCGGCGCCAGCTTGTAGAAGAACGTCTTCATCTGCGGCAGCGCGCTCATGAAGTACAGCGTCAGGATCAGGATGGTGATCGTCTGGAAGACGCCGCTGACCGCGACCTTGCCGATCCCGGTGGCGGTGTCGGTGAGGCTCTTCTGGAAGTCGTCGCCCTTGACGGTCTCCTCAGCGCGGTCGAGCAGCCCGTACCGCTTGTCCCAGTTGGCGAGCGTCTCGTTCTCCTGCAACTGCTCGACGTACTCCGGGATGTTCTTGCGCAGCTCGGTGACCTGCTCGGACACCGGTTGGACGAGCGAGGCCACGAACCCGGCGAAGAACAGGATCACGACCAGGAACACCACCGCGACCGCCGCGCTGCGCGGCAGCCCGAACTTGCGGAGCCGCTCCACCGCCGGGTTCAGCCCGACCGCCAGGAACATCGCGACCACGATCATCACGATCACGGACTTGGCGTTGGACGCCGCCTGCACCAGCATCCACGCGGTGATCACGCCGAGCGCGGCGGTGAACCCGAACACGAACGGGTGGGCGCGGCCGAGCGGTTCGCCGGGCCGTCCGAACGGGAAGCGGTGGTCGACACCCGCCTCGCGCCTGCGCTGCTCGACGTCATGCGCCGGGTCGGGCGCGTCGGGCTCCCCGCCCGCGACCGTCGCCGGAAGATTCACCGCCGCCCCCGTGGCCGGATCACGCTCCCCAACAGTCGCCTCCACCTCCCCGGCCTCCACTTCCTTGCCACCCGCGACAGCGTCCCCGCGCCGTTCGGTGCTGTCGGACGGTTCGCTGGTGTCGGCCGGCTCAGCGGTCGTGCCCGTTCCGGCCGGCTCGGCGGTGCGGTTGGTCTCGGGGGAGTTGGTGGTCGGGGTGGGCCCGCCTGGCTTGGCGGGCTCGTCCTCGGAGGGTTCGCCGGAGGCGTCGTCCTCGGAGGGACGGGTGTCCTCGGGTGGCTCGCCTGAGTCGGGGCCGGTGGGGGTGTCGTCCGCGGGTGGGGTGGGAGCGGGGACCTTGCTGTCGGTCGCTGGGCGCGCGTCGTCGCGGGTCGCCTCCGGGCCTTCCTCGTGGGGGGTCTGGTCGGGCACGCCGCTCTCCTCTTTCCGTCCGGCCGCGGCCGCTCACCGGGTCCGCGGCCGGGACCTGGATCAAGCGACCACGTGTTAAGACGTAGGAAAGCCTAGAGGCGTTTGCGGCCTCTAGGCTTTCCGTCACACGTCGGACCGTGTCACACGGCCGTGAATCGGCTCACTCCTGCCACCAGTCCTCGTCGTCCTCGTCGGACTTCTTGCCCTGGGCCTGCTTGGCGGGCGCGGCCTTCGCGGCGGGCTGCTGCGGCTTCGGCTGGGCCTGCGGCGCGGGGGCCGGCTTGGGGTCGGCCGCGGGGATCGCGGCCTTCTCC